>NZ_JBEXFG010000004.1:0-51554 GCF_040606675.1 Streptomyces sp. NPDC005393
GTGTCCTCCGGGATCTCCCCCACACCCACCGGCCGCAACACAGTCCGCCCCCAACACAGGCCACGCTCACCCCCGGCGGACGAGCGCCACCAATGCCCTACAACCACACTCAGCGACTTCGCCAACGGAATCAGATCTACGGATTCCGAGCGGCTTTCGGCGCGGGCGAGACATGCGAGCAGGAGATCGTGGAGCAGCTGGAGGATCTGCAGCGCCACGGGCTGGAGTACGCCCGCAGGGACGGGCTGCTGGCCGAGGACGACCTCTTCTACGCACAGCGCAACGCGGTCACGGTGCGGAACGCCGCCGAGTACTACCGCTCGATGTTCGGCGGAAGGGTCTCCTCGTGGAATCTGCGGGACCGGCACATGGTCGAACCCTGGGCGCGCTCGCCGAGCATCTGAGCGGCCGGCGAGGCGAACCGGCGAAGATCGTGGTGTGGGAGCACAACTCGCACCTGGGCGACGCCCGGGCCACGGAGTCCGCGATGCGCGGCGAACTCAACGTCGGCCAGCTGGTGCGCGAAACCCACCCCGGCGACTGCCGCCTGCTGGGTTTCACCACCTACACGGGCACCGTGACAGCAGCGGACGACTGGGGAGGCCCGGCCGAACGGAAGCGGGTGCGACCCGCACTCGGGGAGAGCGCCGAGGAGCTCTTCCACGAGCTGGGAGAGCAGGAGTTCCTGCTTGACTTCGGCAAGGCGCCCTCCGCCGCCGAACGTCTGGCCTCAACGCGTCTGGAACGTGCGATCGGGCTGATCTACCGCCCGGAGACTGAGCGGCAGAGCCACTACTTCCTGGCGCGTGTCGCGGACCAGTTCGACGCGGTCATCCACATGGATGAGACGCGAGCCGTCGAGCCCCTGGAGTGAACCGCCCGCTGGGAGAGGGGCGAGGCTCCCGAGACCTACCGCCTCGCCGAGTCCTAGCGCATCAGCCACATGCCTGCCCGTCACCTAGAAATCTCCTGAGGGCGACGCAAGCTGCAAATCCAAGACCGCGATTTGCGCGGCCGGCGCCCCGTGGTACGTGTCCGACATCAACACCCTGTGTGGCGGCCCCTCTTCCACGCAGATGGTGCACCTCGTCTCCGAGCCATCCACTGGCGGGGACCCTGGCGTCTCGTACTGCATCGCCTGGACTGGCAGCAGCGATGGCACCGGCCGCAACGGCGCGCTCCTCATGAATGCCCCCGGGTATCAGTGCGGCGCCGACTTGTTGGGCGCCGTCGACGCGCAAGCTGTTCACCCGGATGGCAATTCCGGCGTGTTCTACGACGCCCCGCAGGAGTGCGCGCCCCTTTACCCGGGCAGCCGCCTGACCTACCCAGCCAAACTCGACTACAGCAGTCTCGGCGACGAGCAGCCGCCGACGTACGTTTGCCTCACAGAACACGTTGGTGCCTGACGAGGAACGTCAACCTCACCGCTGGGCTCGACAGCGACGGCCCCGCCGAATCTCCTTGCCTCCCGGGAAGGGCAGCACCGGGCCGGGGTAGTACCGCCTGCCGTAGACCGCACAGACCTCGGATGCCGTCGAGCGCACGGCCACGTGGCCAGAGAGGAGGTGCGGGCAGTGCCTGACCGCCTTGCAGCGCAGGGGAGGCACAGCGGGGGGTGTGTGGTCGTCAGCCTTTCGGGCCAGTTGGGCCAGTCGGGCCAGTCGCCGCGGTGGTCTTCGGTGAGGTACAGCACGCCTCGTTCGTCGCTGTGGGCCGGGCCGGCGCAGACCTGGCACAGGAGGCTGCGCATGGCACGACGCTGCCGCTGCGGGTGGACGGCGCCGAGCTTCGGCCTCCCCTGCCCGCGCTGGAGCGCGCAGCGGTGCCGCAGAGCGCCGCGGCTGTCGCGATCGTGCGGCAGCTCGTCGGCATAGGCGATGCCCCGCTGGCCCTGTATCAGCCGACGCTTGATGTGCTGCTCCCCGCTCCACGTGACGATGTACGGACGAGCCCCGACCGGGACAACGGGTCGGTCATCGCTTCCAGCCCCCTGGCTGCTGGAATGCCCGTCCGCTCTCGCGTCGGGCGCGGCGGTAGGCGTCCAGCAGGGTGCTGCCGGTCTTGCAAGCCTCGTCCGACGCCCAGCAGTCCCGGCAGCCTGCGGCGTGTTCGAGGGCCGCTCGCCACGCCTCTTCAGTGGCGCGCCCGAGGACGGGGGTGCAGATCTGGAACATCACCGGGCTGTCACCTCCTCAGCCACGATCGCCCGCGCCAGGGCCTCGTAAAGCAGCTCGGCGTTGGTGAAGTAAGTGTCGGGTCCCACCGGTAGGCGCCAGTGCAGGCGGGGGCCGGCCGTGTGCGAGACGGGCGGCACGCCGACATAGGTGGTTTCTGCGCTGCCCGCGTTGAGAACCTGCACGCCCGGGAGGCGAGGCCAGTGATCGGCGTCCTGCGGATGGACCAGCCAGTACATGAGGCTGTAGTCGGCGATGACGGCGCCGCTCACGCTGCCGAGCAGTTCCAGGGCGCGGTCTCCGACGGCGACGGGGGCACGGACGGCGTCCCAGTAGGGGCCGACCTCGATCATCTCTACGTCGGTACCGTTCGGCGGTGCCCATAATCTGGGGGTTAGAAAGTCCGTATTCATTCGGCTCGCCTTAGTCGCGGTGATCTTCACAGACGACGACAGGTCACACGCGGTCATGGCCGGGGAGGTTGATGTGCCCGGCGGTGTACAGCGTCCGGGGCCACGGCTGCGCATCGGAAGCACGCCTCGCCGTGGAGCCGGACGATGCTGATGTGCTCGCCTACGGGACCCCGGGCGGGTTTGGCCATGGCTGGTGCTGTCCCATCTGCCTGATCGGTGTGGACAGGTAGATGGTTCTCCGCTGCGAGAGCCGCAAGTGACCCAGTGAGGGTCAGTCGTGGTCACTCGCCCGCGTGACACCACTCGGCGAAGTTGCTGAGGCTCTCGGCGTCAGCGCGCCGCAGACGGCGCAACGTCCCGGCATCTTCACGCACCCACGGGTGGTCACGCGTGTGCTGCGGCGCGATCCGACGAGCGACCTTCAGCGACTCGAACGCATCATGCGGGAGTCCCACCCACAGCTGCGCACGAGCCATCTCGATGTAGAACCCGCTCCGGCGCTCGGCAGGCAGGTCCCGCGGCGGCGCCCATTCGCCGGCGACGTCGAGGGCGCGCCGCACGTGGTCATCACCAAGGCTGACCGCGACCGACACCTCATGGATGCGGAGGCTGTCTGGGCCGAACGCCGTGCCCTGATAGACGCTCTCAGGTACAGCCTCCCCCAGGCGCCGGGCCTCCGCGAGGTGCTGATCCGCAGCCTCTGCCAGACCGGCGCGCCCCGCGATCACAGCAGCCCGCATGTGCAAGGCCCCCCGCGCAGCGAGGGCCGCGGCAGCACGTCCGACAGGAACCCTGTCCGCAGCGGCCTCAATGGCGCGCAGGCCAGGGGCGTACGCGCGGGCTGCGAAGAAGGTCTCGGTGCGGACGTACGCGACAGCCGCGTCCAGCAAAGCGTTCTCGGCGTGCGGTGCTGCCCACCGCATCAGGTCCACCAGGCGGGCAGAGAGGTCCCGGGCGCCGTACTTGTACGCCACGGCGTCCGCAGTCCGGAGCGCGGCGACCAGCAGGCCCGCAGTCTCGGCTTGCTCTTCGGCTGGAGCGAGGTGGAAGGCGCGGATCAGCTCTCCGAGGAGCTTCGGCAGATGACGGGCGATCCGGACGTACTGGGCAGCCAGGCGCCACGTCACCGCCTCGTCCACCGCTGTTCGCAGCTCGGCCAGTGGGCGGACCGGCCCATCGTCCGGTACGTCGTACGCGGCGATCACAGCCGACAATGTCGGCATGGCGACGTGCACACGGGCCTCTGCTCGGTCCCGGCTTCCCAGCAAGCGGGACGGATCGACTCCGAGAGCGGCAGCGAGGGCCTCAACCACGTTGTCGCTGGCGCCCCTGGCGCCGCGCTCGATCTTCCGTAAGGTCGCGACGTGTACCCCGGCAGCGTCCGCCAGCTCTTGCTGCGTCATGCGTGCGATGCGGCGCTGATAGGCCAGGCGCCGGGCAAGATCGGTGGGCATGGCGGTGCTCCGTCCGGTGCGTCCACTCCGAACGGTAGCGAGCGCTCCCTGCCTTCGGGGCCGCTCGCCTCATCAGGTGGCTGCGAGGCGCACGAGGTCGTGCAATGAATCGACCTGCCAGTCGGCGGCGGCCGCCTCGGGCGTGCCCGACCAGAAGTACCCCCAGGGCCCACGGCGCAGGTGTACGGTGCGCAGGCCCGCGGCCTTCGCCGGCCGCGTGTCGTTCGCGGGGTGGTCGCCGACGTACACCGTCTCGTCGGGCACGGTCCCCGCGAGGTCCAGGACGCGGGCGAAGAAGCGGGGGTCGGGCTTGGCGATGCCCCACTCTCCCGAGGTGGCGACCCCGTCGACCGGCAGGTCGAGGTCCCGCAGCAAGGCGCCGGCGCATGCGGTCTGGTTGCCTGCGATGACGACGTGGACGCCCGTCTCGCGGAGAGCTGCGAGGGCTGGACGTACATCTGGGTAGAGATCGGACTCGCTCAGATGCTCGCCGACCCCTGCGGCCTCCATGGCGGCGCGCTCGGCGGCGATGTCGATACCGGGCCGGATGAGTTGCAGTGCCTCCGCGTTGTCGCGCCCTTGAGCGACGACCGCACCGACGAGGGCGGAGAGGGTGTGACGGGGGATGCTCAACCAGTCGGCCCATGCTGCCCATCCGCGGTCGTCCCGGATCAAGGTCTCCCCGACGTCGAGTACCACTGCGCGAATCATGCGGGCAGCGTAGAACAGCACCAAGGTCCCCTTACCTGGCCCGAAGGCCAGACGAGGGGGCAAGCGTTAACGAAGGCCGAGAACAATTCACGCCCAGTGACTCCGCGAGCATCGGCTCGCTGGAGGGACGCGCTGGCCCGGCGGTACAACGAGTGGCTGAGCCGGACCGGCCGTGGGGCCGACAGCTGGGTATGACGCGCTTCACCGCGTATTCACCGTGGTCACCCGCAGAGCCCCGGTGACATCCGGACACAGCCGGCCCGCATCCTCGGGGAGCGGCGGGCCCGGCTTACGCCACCGCTACGGCGACCCCGCTAAAGTCCCCTTGAACAGGGCAAAGACCCCCTCCGCTACGTGCGTAGAGGAGAGGGTCCGCTGCGCCCCCGGCAGGACTCGAACCTGCGGCCAAGCGCTTAGAAGGCGCCTGCTCTATCCACTGAGCTACGGGGGCCGGTGGTCGTGGAGCTGGTGAGCCCCCGGGTGCCTGCGGTACCGACGTGCGGCCGTGGTGCGGGTGGCCGGGCTCGGCGGACCGTGACCTTGCCGGGGACAAGGATAGGGCTCCCTGCGCCTCGCCCCGGTTGCTTCACCTCCGTGGCACGTTGTGGAGGTTCAGTGAAGCGGTCCGATAATCGCAGGCAGGTGCGAAACTTGCATCGTTTTTCACGCCTCAGAGGACGGGTGTTGTGCACTCGTTATGCCTGAGCCTCTGTTGTCACGTCTGCCTCGTGCCCCTTTTGGGGTGATCCGGGTGGGTCTCTTTGACGCGCACGAGTGAGCATACGCTTCAAAATGACAACAAAAGCGGGCATTCTTCACCACGTGGCGATCTTGGACGTACGGCCCCGGCTGCTCGACGCGCTGACCGCACTGCGTGACCGCGTCGATGCCGCGCGGTTTCCGCTCCCCCTTCCCGGCGCCGACCGCGCTCGCCGCAGCCGTGCCGAGTTGCTCGCTCAACTGGACGACTACCTCGTGCCCCGGTTGCACGCCCCTGAAGCGCCCTTGCTGGCGGTTATCGGGGGATCAACCGGGGCGGGCAAGTCCACGCTCGTCAATTCGCTGGTGGGGCGGCGGGTCACCGAGGCCGGGGTGTTGCGGCCCACGACGCGTACGCCGGTGCTGGTGTGCCATCCCGACGATCATCCCTGGTTCGCCGGGCAGCGGGTGTTGCCGCAGCTCACGCGGGTGTGGGTGCCGACGCAGGGGGACCGGGCGGAGGGGGCGTACGACGAGGAGGAGCGGGCGCAGGAGGGGTCGGGGGCGCTGCGGGTGGAGACGGATCCGGGGCTCGCGCGGGGGCTCGCGCTGCTCGACGCGCCCGATATCGACTCGCTCGTCGCCCGCAACCGCGATCTGGCCGCCGAGCTGATCTGTGCCGCCGACATCTGGGTGCTGGTCACCACGGCCACCCGCTACGCCGACGCCGTTCCCTGGCATCTGCTGCGGACCGCGAAGGAGTACGACGTCACGCTCGTCACCGTCCTGGACCGGGTGCCGCACCAGGTGGCCGCCGAGGTCTCCCGGCAGTACGCCGCGCTCCTTACGGCGGCCGGGCTCGGCGATATCCCGCGCTTCACCATCCCCGAGCTTCCCGAGTCCGCGGGCGGCGGCAGCGGGCTGCTCCCGGCCACCGCCGTCGCCGCGCTGCGCGCCTGGCTCACCCAGCACGCCCAGGACCCGTACGCCCGTACCGTCGCCGCCGCCCGTACCGCTGCCGGGGCGCTCGCCTCACTGCGCTCCCGGATGCCCGCGCTGGCCGGGGCGGCGGCGGCCCAGCACGCGGCGGCGGTACGGCTGGTGCAGCGGGTCGAGGGGGCGTACGGGGAGGCGGCCGAGCGGGTGCGGCGCGAGATCGCCGGGGGCGCGGCGCTCGCGGGCGCCGCGCTCACCCACTGGCACGGCCGGCGGCACGACAGCACGCCCGAGGAGCTTCTCACCGCGCTCGCCGACTCCCTGGCCACCCTGTTGCGCAGCGCGGCCGCGGCGGCCGACGAGCGGGTCGCGGTGGCCGGGAAGCGGGATCCGGCCGCGCGGGCCGGGCTCGCGCCGTGCGACGCGCGCGGCGCCGCCGAACGGATCGGCGTGGCCGTACGGCACTGGCGGCGCTGCGTGGAGGAGCTGGCCGAGGAGGAGGCGCGGGGACGGGGCGCCGAATGCGGCGGCCCCTGCGCGCCGGAGGAGGTGGCCGCCCTGCTTGTGGCGTCCCTCCTGGGCGGACGCCGCGCCCGTAAGGCGGGCGAGAAGCTCGCTGAGACCCTGGGCGCGCATGGGGCGCTGCGTCTGGGCGACCGCGGCGGTCGGCTGCTCGACGACTGTGTCGCGCGCGCCATGGAGGCGGAGCGGGACCGGCGGCTGGCGCCCCTGGACGTCCTGGACGTGAGCCCGGACCACCAGGTCCAGCTGATCGCCGCGCTGTCCGTACTACAGAAGGAGAGGTGACCGAAGGTGACGGCCACTGAGGACCATGGAGGAGGTCATGGGGCGGGGGCGCGGCCACGCCAGACGTGGGACGACGGTCTGATCGCCCGGCGGGCGCAGCGGCGGGTCGGAGGGCGGACGCAGGGACGGGCCCAGGGCGGTTCGGCAGCCGGTGCGGGCGAGGGGGCGACGGGCGCCTCCTGCGGCCCGGGGGAGGGCCCGCGCGGGGAGCGGGGACGCCGGGAAACGGCGGAGGCCGGGGAGCGGGCGTACGGCGGTCCGTCGTACGGCGCGTACGACCCGGGCGGCGCGTATGAACCCGGCGGCGCCGCGTATGAACCCGGCGGCGGCGCGTACGGACCCGGGGCCCGGAGCTTCGCCGCGGGCGCTCTGCGGCCCCGCCTGGACGCCCTGCGCCAGCTCGTGGGGCTCTCCCGTACCCGGCTGGACGGGCGCACGCTCGCCGGGGCCGTGAGGGTGCTCGACGAGGCCGACGCGCGGGGGCGGCATCCGCTCGGTCACACCGTCGTCGCCTTCGCCGGAGCCACCGGAAGCGGTAAGTCGACACTTTTCAACGCGCTTGCGGGGGCGCATCTGTCCGAGGCCGGGATCTGCCGTCCGACCACCGCCGCGCCGCTCGCCTGTGCGTGGACCGATCACGCCGAGGGTCTGCTGGACCGGCTCGGCATCCCGGTGGCGGACCGGCGTCGGCCGGCCCATCCGTACGACCCCGCGCTGCGCGGGCTCGTCCTTATCGACCTGCCCGACCACGACTCGGCGGCCTCGGGGCACCGGGAGCGGGTGGATCGGCTGCTGGGGCTGGTCGACGCGGTGGTGTGGGTGGTGGATCCGGAGAAGTACGCGGACGCGGTGCTTCATGAGCGCTATCTGCGGCCGCTCGCCGGTTATGCCGAGGTGACCTTTGTCGTGCTCAACCAGGTGGACCGGCTGCCGGGCGAGGCCGCCGTTCAGGTGCTGGACGATCTGCGGCGGCTGCTGGACGAGGACGGGCTCGCGCTCGGCGAGCACGGGGAGCCGGGGGCGGCCGTCCTCGCGCTGTCCGCGCTGACCGGCGAGGGCGTCGGGGAGCTGCGGGAGATGCTGGGCCGGCTCGCGGCCGAGTGCGGGGCGGCCGAGCGGCGGCTGGCGGCGGACGTGGACGGCACGATGGCGCGGCTGCGGCCGCAGTACGTGGCGGACGGCGCGCCGGTCGGGTTCAGCGAGCGGGCGCGGGCGGAGTTCGAGGACCGGCTGGCGGAGGCGGCGGGCGCGGCGGCGGCCGGGCAGGCGGCGGAGCGCGCCTGGCTGCGGGACGCGGCATGGGCGTGCGGGACGCCATGGGGGCGGCTCGCACGGGGGAGGGCCCTGGGACGGACGGGGAGAGCCGCGCGGGCCGCGGACCGGACGGATATCCCGGGGGCGAGGGCGTCGGCGGTGGAGGCGGTCACCGCCCGGCCCGCGGTGGAGGAGGCCGTACGGACGCTCGCGGACGAGGCGACCGCGGGGCTGCCGGGACCGTGGGCCCAGGCCGTGCGGGAGGCAGCCGGATGGGGCGGCAGAGGGCTGCCGGAGGCGGTGGACGAGGCGGTGGCGGCCGCGACGGCGGGCCGGCGTCCGGCCCGGCCCCCATGGTGGTCGGTGGTGGCGGCGGCGCAGGTGGCGTTGCTGGTGGTGCAAGTGGTGGGGGTGGTGTGGCTGTTGGGGGTAGTGGCGGGGCTGTTCGGCGGGGTGGAGTGGTGGTTGCCCGCGCTGCTGACGACGGGCGGTGCGGCGGTCGGATCGGGGCTGGCGTGGTGCTGCGGGGTGGCGGCCCGGGGGCCCGCGCGCCGCCACGGGCAGGCGGCGGAGGCGCGGCTGCGGGAGGCGGCGGTGGGGTGCGGACGGGCGCGGGTGCTGGAGCCGGTGGGGGCGGAGCTGGCGCGGTACCGGGAGGTACGGGCGCAGTACGTCATCGCGACGGGCGGTGGATGACGGCGCACTCACTCGGACGAGTGGCCCGGTTGTCCACAACCGGGTGCTCGTGCACAGGGCCCGGCGGGCCTTCGCGATTCCATGCAGCATGGACGACGAACGGCACGGGAGAGCCGCGAAGTGATGGGGGAGGCGGGTCCGTTGAACGAGAGCTGGGTGACCGTGGTGGGCAATGCCGCGACGCGGCCGGACTTCTGGGAGACGGCGGCCGGGGTCGCGGTGGCCCGGTTCCGGCTGGCGGTGACGGTGCGTCGGTGGGACCGCGGGCGCGACGCGTGGGCGGACGCGTACACGAGTTTCTACACGGTCTGGACGTGGCGGACGCTCGCCGCGAATGTGGCCGGGTCGGTGTCGCTCGGCGAACCGCTCCTCGTCCATGGGACGTTGCGCGTGCGAGAACGGGAGCGGGAGCGGGAGAAGGACCAGCGTCAAGGGGACGTAGCTGGTGCTGATGCTGGTGCAGGCGCGGGCGGGGGCGGGGGCGGGGCCAGACGGTGGATCACGGCCGAGATCGACGCGGTGGCGGTCGGGCATGACCTGTCGCGCGGTACGTCCGCCTTTCGGCGGGTCTCACAGGCCAAACCTCTTCTCAACGTACCGACCGGGGCAACTTCCCATTGATCGGCCCGGATTGGGGGGGATTTGTCGATAATCCCAGGTCATGCGGGGTCTGAGTGGAGATAACGATTCCGATTCGGATCGGTTGGGAGCAGGTATTCCCGGCGACCGTGGGGTTTCTTTCTCCCTAGGATCCGTGCGTGCCCAACGGGGCTTCCTGAGTTTTGAGTTCGCTGGCGAGGCGCACCTACTGACTGGCGCTCGCCCGGAGGGGAAACCATGATTTCTGTAAGGAGGCGGGGCGTTGCCCGCCTTGCGGCCGCCGTGCTGGCGTCCGGTCTGGTCGCGGCCGGGGCGATAGCCACCGCATCCACCGCCGCCGCCGATGACACGCCCCCGAGCCAGGGCGGCGCCGCCGCCACGCTCAGCGGTCTCAGGACCTTCGACAAGGCCGTCATCCACGACAACGGCAAGGACCAGGAGGTCGGGGCCGGCCTCTTCGAGATGGCGGTCGACAACGGCGGCTCCATCCAGACGTACTGCATCGACCTGCACAACCCGACGCAGAGCAAGGCCCAGTACAACGAGAAGTCCTGGAGCCAGACCTCGCTGGCGAACAACTCCGACGCGGGCAAGATCAACTGGATTCTCCAGAACTCGTACCCGCAGGTGAACGACCTCACCGCGCTGGCGAAGAAGGCGGGCTCCGACGCTCTCAGTGAGAAGACCGCCGCCGCCGGTACGCAGGTCGCCATCTGGCGCTTCTCCGACCACGCGAAGGTCGACGCGGTCGACCCGGCGGCCGAGAAGCTCGCCGACTACCTCGAGAAGAACGCCCAGAACCTCGGGGAGCCCAAGGCGTCGCTGAGCCTGGACCCGCCCGCCGTCTCCGGCAAGGCCGGTGACCGGCTCGGCCCGATCAAAGTCAACACCAACGCGGACAGCGTCACCCTCACCCCGGGCACCGATGCCGCGAGCTCCGGCGTCAAGCTCGTCGACAAGAGCGGCAAGGCGATCACCAGCGCCGCCAACGGCAGCGAGGTGTACTTCGACGTCCCGGCCGGCGCGTCCGACGGCTCCGCCTCGCTGACCGTCCAGGCCGCCACCAAGGTTCCGGTCGGCCGGGCGTTCGCCAGCGACACCAAGAGCCAGACCCAGATCCTGGCCGGCTCCAGCGAGAGCACCGTCTCCGCCACCGCCACCGCCAACTGGGCGAAGAAGGGTGCGATCCCGGCGATCTCCGCCGAGAAGGACTGCGCCAAGGGCGGCGTGGACATCACCGCGACCAACAAGGGCGACGAGGCGTTCACCTTCGAGCTGCTGGGCCAGAAGTACACTGTGGAGGCCGGTCAGTCGAAGACCGTCACCGCCCCGGTGAAGGAGGACCAGAGCTACAAGTTCACCATCACGGGTCCGAACGGCTTCGAGAAGACCTTCTCCGGCGTCCTCGACTGCAAGACCGCCAGCAGCGGCGGCAGCAGCAGCGACACCCCCTCCTCGCAGCCGAGCCCCGCGTCGGCCGGCGGCTCCACCGGCGGTGACACCACCGGCGGCGACCTCGCCGAGACCGGTAGCAGCAGCAACACCCCGATGATCGCGGGCATCGCCGTGGCGCTCGTCGCGGTCGGCGGCGGCGCGATCTTCTTCGTCCGTAAGAAGAAGGCCACCGCGGGTGAGTGAACATCGCAGCATGCAGTGATCGCTGATAACACACAGTGATGAAGGCCGGAGCCTCGGAGAGGTTCCGGCCTTTGCGTCGGGGCCGCGCCGGGGCGGTGGGCCCATGGGTTTCCGCCTTGGGCTTGGCATACGGCAAGATGGGATGTATCTGCCCTCACGCGGCCGGGCCGCCATGGACACCGCGGCGGGGCCGCAGCTCGATACCTACCAGAAAGCCGGACGGTTTCTCTTGGCTGAGTTCATCTACACCATGCGCAAGACGCGCAAGGCCCACGGCGACAAGGTGATCCTCGACGATGTCACGCTGAGCTTTCTGCCCGGCGCGAAGATCGGTGTCGTGGGCCCCAACGGCGCCGGTAAGTCGACGGTGCTGAAGATCATGGCCGGTCTGGAGCAGCCGTCCAACGGCGACGCCTTCATCTCGCCCGGCTACAGCGTCGGCATCCTGCTCCAGGAGCCCCCGCTGGACGAGTCCAAGACCGTGCTGGAGAACGTCCAGGACGGTGTGGCCGAGACCAAGGGCAAGCTCGACCGCTTCAACGAGATCGCCGAGCAGATGGCGACCGACTACAGCGACGAGCTCCTTGAGGAGATGGGCAAGCTCCAGGAGGACTTGGACCACGCCAACGCCTGGGATCTCGACGCCCAGCTGGAGCAGGCCATGGACGCCCTCGGCTGCCCGCCCGGCGACTGGCAGGTCACCAACCTCTCCGGCGGTGAGAAGCGCCGCGTCGCGCTCTGCAAGCTGCTGCTGGAGGCTCCCGACCTGCTGCTGCTGGACGAGCCCACCAACCACCTGGACGCCGAGTCCGTCCAGTGGCTGGAGCAGCACCTCGCCAAGTACGCGGGCACCGTCGTGGCCATCACCCACGACCGGTACTTCCTGGACAACGTCGCCGAGTGGATCCTGGAGCTCGACCGCGGCCGCGCGATCGGTTACCAGGGCAACTACTCCACGTACCTGGAGACCAAGCAGACCCGTCTCAAGGTCGAGGGCCAGAAGGACGCCAAGCGCGCCAAGCGCCTCAAGGAAGAGCTGGAGTGGGTCCGCTCCAGCGCCAAGGGCCGCCAGGCCAAGTCCAAGGCGCGACTGACCCGTTACGAGGAGATGGCCGCCGAGGCGGAGAAGACCCGGAAGCTGGACTTCGAGGAGATCCAGATTCCGCCGGGCCCGCGGCTGGGCAGTGTCGTGGTCGAGGTGGAGAACCTCTCCAAGGCGTTCGGCGACAAGGTCCTCATCGACGACCTCTCCTTCACCCTGCCGCGCAACGGCATCGTCGGCGTCATCGGCCCCAACGGCGCCGGCAAGACCACGCTGTTCAAGATGATCCAGGGCCTGGAGACCCAGGACTCGGGCAAGATCAAGGTCGGCGAGACCGTCAAGATCTCCTACGTCGACCAGTCCCGCGCCAACATCGACCCGAAGAAGACGCTGTGGGCGGTCGTCTCCGACGAGCTCGACTACATCAACGTCGGACAGGTCGAGATGCCGTCCCGCGCGTATGTCTCGGCCTTCGGTTTCAAGGGCCCGGACCAGCAGAAGCCGGCCGGGGTGCTCTCCGGCGGTGAGCGCAACCGCCTCAACCTCGCGCTCACCCTCAAGCAGGGCGGCAATCTGCTGCTCCTCGACGAGCCGACCAACGACCTCGACGTCGAGACCCTCTCCTCGCTGGAGAACGCGCTGCTGGACTTCCCCGGCTGCGCCGTGGTCGTCTCCCACGACCGCTGGTTCCTCGACCGCGTCGCGACGCACATCCTGGCGTACGAGGGCGACTCCAAGTGGTTCTGGTTCGAGGGCAACTACGAGTCGTACGAGAAGAACAAGATCGAGCGACTCGGCCCGGACGCGGCCCGTCCGCACCGTGCCACCTACAAGAAGCTGACCCGGGGCTGAGGGGGATGGCCCGCCATATCTACTCCTGCCCCCTGCGCTGGTCCGACATGGACGCGTTCGGCCACGTCAACAATGTGGTCTTCCTCCGCTATCTGGAGGAGGCGCGCGTCGACTTCATGTGGCGACTGGCGCCGGGGAACGGGAGCGACGCGTTCACCGGCGGCGTGGTCGTCGCCCGGCACGAGATCGACTATCTGAAGCCCCTCGTCCACCGGCACACCCCGGTGACCATCGAGACCTGGGTGACGGAGATCCGTGCCGCGTACATGACCCTCCGGTACGAGATCAAGGACGAGGAGGCCCTGTATGTGCGGGCCGCCACCCGTATCGTCCCGTACGACCTCGCACAGGGCCGGCCGCGCCGGGTCACGCCCGAGGAGGAGAGCTTCCTGACGGCCTACCTGGAGCCCGCGGAGCCGGGGAAGACGAAGGCAGCGAAGAGGGACCAGCGGCCGGAAGGGGCCGTCACGGTATGACGGCCTTCCGCCATGAGCTCCACTTCGCCGACGCCGGGGAGGCGGCCGACCTGGCCGCCTTTCTGGCCCGGCTGATCCATTACGACCGCGCCGCCGCGGTGCGGCTGCAGGCGGGGGGCGGTGTGCTCGCCGTCTTCGGCCGGCCGCCGTCCTTCGAGGTGTTCGCCATCCGTACGGCGCGGCTGGAGCCCCCCGTCACGGCGGGCTCGCCGGGGGCGCTGGACACGACGGTCTCGGCCGGTGAGTTCGCGGACGCGCTGGACACGGCGCGGACCGCGGCGGCCGAGGGGACCTCGTCCGACGGTCTGGACGGAGGGCTCGTGGTCACCGTGCCGGAGGCCGTCACCGGTCCGCCGTGGGCCGGGGTGCTGCCGCCGCGCGGCGGCTGGCGCCGGGTGAGCGGCCTGCCGGGCGCGGACGAGGTGCGCGGGGCGGTCGCCGCTGCCGTCGCCGAGTTCCGCGCCCGTGACGAGGAGCTTTCCGAGGAGCGCCGTACGCGCGCCGAGCGCGACCGGATCGGCCATGAGATCTGGTCCCGTACGCTCGGCGACACCGGGCTGCCGCTGCGCGCCGTGCACGCGGCCCAGTCGCTGGGCTTTCTGCGCCCGGTGCGGGCGGCGGCGGGCGTCACCACCGCGCCCGGCGCAGCCGGCACCGCCCCCATGACCGCGCTCGCCCCGGTGGCCGAGCCGCTGGCGCTGCTCGCCGCGGGCGGCTGGCTGCGGCTGCGGACGCCTTACGGCTCGATCGCCGTCCGTACGGCGGGCTTTCCCGGGCTGTCCGTGACGCCTGCCTGACCGACGTCTGCGTGACTGAGCCATAAGGGCGCGTGGGGCCCGCCTGGGCGCGTGGGGCCCGCCTGGGCGCGTGAGGCCCGCCTGGGCGAGCCGGTTCGCTCAGCCCTCGGCGTTGATCATGGAAGCCGCCGCGTAGGTGAGGTAGTTCCACAGCTGGCGGTCCAGATCCGGCGCCAGCTCCAGCTCGTCGACCGCGTCCCGCATATGGCGCAGCCAGGCGTCATGGGCCGCGCGGTTCACGGTGAAGGGTGCGTGGCGCATGCGCAGCCGCGGATGGCCGCGGTTGTCGCTGTAGGTGCGGGGGCCGCCCCAGTACTGTATGAGGAAGAGCGTCAGCCGCTCCTCCGCCGGGCCCAGATCGTCCTCGGGGTACAGCGGCCGGAGCAGCGGGTCCTCCGCGACGCCCTGGTAGAAGCGGTGCACCAGACGCCGGAAGGTCTGCTCGCCGCCGACCTGTTCGTAGAAGGTCTGCTCCTGAAGTGTGCCGCGCGGAATGTCTTTCACGCCTCCATGCTCTCAGACCGTCCGGACAGGGAAAGGGGGCATGGGTCGCGGCCGGGAGGCGGGCGCAGGAGAGTGGACTCATGGGCAGCACGGGCGGTAGTACGCGCAGCGCGCCGGGCGCTACGGAGCGTACGCGGCGGCGGGAGCGAAGGGACCGTATGGACCCGAGGGACCGTATGGACCGGGGAGACCGTACGGACCCGGGAGCCGATCCGTACGCCATGGCGGCGGACGCGGCGCGGGCCGGGCTGGTCCGGGAGATCGCGGCGGGGGGCGGGCTGACGGACCCCGGTTGGCGGGCGGCCTTCGAGGAGGTGCCGCGCCATCTGTTCGTGCCGTACTTCTACGAGGCGGGCGGCGAAGGAGAGGCGCGCGGGGCGGCGGTCTACACCCGGCTGTGGCGGGACGACCGGGATCCGCTGCGGCGGGCCCGCTGGCTGGCCGGTGCCTACGCGGACGCGCCGCTGGCGACCCGGGTGCGCGACGGTGAGCTGATCTCCTCCAGCAGCCAGCCGTCGCTGATGGCGCGGATGCTGCACGCCCTCCAGGTGCGGGACGGCGACAGCGTGCTGGAGATCGGCGCGGGTACCGGCTACAACGCGGCGCTGCTCGCCCATCGGCTCGGCGACGCACAGGTGACCACTCTCGACCTCGACCCGGAGATCACCGAAACTGCCCGTAACCATCTGGCCGCGGCCGGATTCCGCCCGGCGGTCGTCACCGGCGATGGGGCGCGCGGCTGCCCCTCGCGCGCCCCCTACGACCGGATCATCGCCACCTGCGCCGTGCCGTCCGTACCGCAGGCGTGGCTCGGCCAGTGCTGGCCGGGCGCGCTCATCCTGACGCCGCTCGCCACCGGGCTGATCGCCCTGCGGGTCGCCGACGCCCGGCATGCGGAGGGGCGCTTCCTGGCCACGCCCGCGTACTTCGTCCCGCTGCGCGGCAGCGGCCCGCCGCCCTCGGTGCCCACCCACGGACTGCCGTCCCGGCCGCTGCTGGACGACTCCTTCCGCTTCCTGTTGAACGTGGCCACGGGCCATATGGAGCCGGTCGAGGCCCTCGCGCTGTGGGAGCACGAAGGCAGACCGGGGCGCGAGCGGTACGGGGTGACGGTGCGGGGCCAGCGCCAGTGGGCCTGGCTGGACGACCCGGAGGGCGCCTACGCCTGGCCGCTGGGGCCCGCGGTGGTGGGTGCCTGACCGCGGTCGGGCACCCACCGGTCGCCGTCCTGGCCGGCCTAGCCGCGGCGCACGGTGATCGTCGTCCAGGCACCGACATGGACGCGGTCGCCGTCCTGGAGCGGGATCGGGACATACGGCTGGATCGGCTCCTCGCCGCCGTTGATCGTGGTCCCGTTCGTCGAGTCCTGGTCGACGACCGCCCAGGCGCCGTCGGGCTGCGGGACGAGGACCGCGTGCTGATGCGAGACGCCCGGGTCCTCGGGCGGGCGCCCGAGGTCGATGTCGGGAGACTCGCCGGTGCTGTGGCGGCGCCGGCCGATGGTGATCTGCTGGCCTCCGAGCGGCAGTTGCTGCTCGGGGGAGTAGGCCGGGAGATTGAGGCCGGCCGCCTCCGGGCCGCTGCGGTTCATCATCGCCATGAAGTACTCGCGGTCCGGGCCGACGACCGCGACCCAGCTTCCGCCGGACGCCGGCGCCCCGCCCTGACCGTGACCCTGGCCGAAGGGGGCGGGCGGCGTCGCGTGCTGCGGCGGACCCGCGTGCTGCTGCGGCGGCGGGGGCCCCGGCTGCGACGGCGGGGGCGGCGCGGCACCCCGGTACTCGTCATTGCCGAAGGGCGGGGCGGGCGGCGCCGGGGCCTGGGGCGCCTGCGGGTAGCCGTATCCGTACTGCGGCGGGGCCGGGGGCGCGACCGGGCCGGGGCCCGCGCCTTGCGGCGGGGGCAGCGTCCAGTCGTCGTCGTTGCCGAACGACGGGCCCGAGGGCTGTCCCGGCTCCGCCGGGGACAGCGGCTCCGCCGGGCGGTTGATCTGGGACGGCCGCGATGCCTGGTACTCGCCGCCCTGTGTCGGATGCGGCGGGTGCTGGGCATGCGGAGGAAGCGGCTGCGGCGCCCCGGGCGGACCGGACTGCTGCGGCCCCGGCTGGAACAGGGGCGGCGGGGCGAAACCGCCTTGCGGAGGCGGCGGCGGGGCGAAACCGCCCTGCGGAGGCGGCGGCGGAGCGTACGAGGTGGGCGTCTGCGTCAGGAAGTTGAAGCGGCACTCCTCACAGAACGGAGCCTGCGCCTCACGCGGCGTACGGCACTGCGGGCACAGCTCCGCCTGGTAGGTGGCGTCCGGCTGGGGCGCGGGGTAGCCATAGCCTCCGTGGCCGCCGGGCGGCGGGGGTGGCGGTCCGCCCGGACCCGGGCCTCCGTAACCCCCCGGGGCGCCCGGCATCGGCGGCATCGGCGGTGGCGGGGCGGCGCCGGTGGGCATCGGTGTCCCCGACATTCGGTGGCCACACACCTCGCACCAGTCGTCGGCCGCCGATTGGTGGCCGTTAGGGCAGGTCGGCATGTCGGTGATCCCCCTCATGTGCCGTTCTTGGCGTTTTCTGCCGTAACGCGCGTGTTTCTTGTGCTACTTCTTCACGCGAACTGTCTTAGTGGAGCGCGTTTCTAGTGTCATCTCGTCCGCCTCCGCGACCTTCGCTTTCAGTCGCACAGTACCTGTCGGCGCGTCGACGACGTCCACCACCTTCGCAAGCAGCTTCGCCGTGTCCTCGTTCCCCGACGCGCTCGCCAGCTGTACGGCCCGGCCGAGCTTCGCGGTCGCCCCTTCGATATCGCCCGACTTGCGGGCATCCATGCCCTGTTGGATGACCTGAGCCAGTTCGGCCTGGCCCGTATAGTGCGCGACCTGCGGATTCATCGAGGTGGAGGCGGCCATGTCGTCCGTCCACACCGCCCGTACGAGGCCTTGTGCCAGCGGGGGCGGAGGGCTGCCGCCGCCGTCCGGCTCGGGCAGGACCAGGGACACCCGCGCCGCGAGCATCTCCCGGCCGACCTCGGCCGCGGGCACCCGTACGCACAGGTGGTAGTCGCGGGACTCATCGCCCCACGACCCCGTCCGATAGTCGCCCGCGCGCGGACCGGCGTCGGTGCGCCGGGCGGTCAGATCCTCGACCGTCGGTGCGACCTGTTTCACAAACGCGACCTCGGCGCCCCTCGGGGTCCACAGCCGCAGACTGACATCGGCGATCTCCTTGCCCATCGCCGTCTCCATCATCCGCCTGAAATCCGCGGCGAGTTCGGCGGGGTTCGCCACGATGTCGGCCGTTCCGAGCAGGGCGGAGGCGATCCCGGTGACCTCCTTGACCTCCCAGTCCGTGCCGACCCCGCGGGCATCGCAGGTGAAGCGGCCCGCGCAGGCGTCGAGCGCCGCCCGCAGAGCCTCGGGCTCCTCGTGCTCATTGCGGCCGTCGGTGAGCAGGATGCCGTGCCGGATCGCGACGTCGGCGGAGGCGAGCAGCCGGTCGGCGAGCATCAGCCAGGTGCCGATCGCCGTGCCCCCGCCCGGGCTCAGCTTGCGCAGCGCGTCCTTGGCCCCGGCGCGGGTAGCCGGATCGGCCGTGGCCGGTTGCCCGTTGCCCGGGAAGACCTCGACCGCCTTGTGGGTGCCCGCGACCACGGCGAAGGCGACGCCGTCGCGCACCGTGTCGATCGCGGCGGCGGTCGCGTCCCGTGCGTTGCGCATCTTCGTCGGCGGATGGTCCATGGAGCCGGAGCAGTCCACCATGATCACCACGGCCGCGTCGGCGGAGGCGCCGCCCCGGTCGTACGCGGCGGGGGCGAGGACGGGAGCGGGGATCGGTATCCCTCCGGTGGTCCCGCCGCCGGTCGAGGTGACCGTGACGATCGCGTTCACCTCGCGGCCTCCCTCGGGGAGGTACTCGTTCTGGTAGATCTCGACCGAGAACCGCGGCGCGTGGGGCTTGGAGAAGGTGGCCATCTGTTCCGCTCCTTGGCGCTCCATATGGATATATGGGTCTGTCGACAAAAGGGTTGAGAGCAGTGGCGTCCGCAGTGCCGCCCCCGCCGTACTGCGGCGGGGGCCGCGCCCCCCTCGGACCGTCAGGCGGAGCCTGCCCTGCCCGGCGGAGCGGGGAACGGCACGACCGCCACTGTTACGTTGTCGTGGCCCCCGCCGCCGAGGGCGTGACCCACCAGGACCTGGGCGCTGTTCAGCGGCCGGGACCGGGCGTCCGGCGGCACCGCGCGGGCCATCTCCTCCGCTGACTCGGCGTAGTTCCAGAGCCCGTCGGTGCACACCACCACGACACCGGGCCGGTCCGGCTTGAACGAGGCGGTGTGCGGGTCCAGTTCATAGGCGTCCGCGCCGAGCCAGCCGGTGATGGCGTGCGCGCGCTCGTCCGCGTACGCCTCGGCCTCGGACATCAGCCCCGCGGCCACCATCTGCGCCGCCCACGAGTCGTCCTCGGTGAGCCGGGCGGCCGGTGCCGTGCGGTCGTCCGGCACCCAGTAGACGCGGCTGTCCCCGATCCAGCCGACCGTGAGGATGTCGGAGGTGACCACCGCGCTGACGATGGTGCAGGCCGGTGCGTTCTGATGGCGCTGCTGATGCTCGTCGTGCGGGCCGGCCGCACCAGTCTCCAGCGCCAGGGAGTTGACCGCCTCGGCGGCGGCCACGATCGCCTCGTTCATGGCCTGCTGGGGATGGGCGCCGCGGGGGAGCGAGGCGAGCAGCGACTCGCCCGCCGTATGGGCCGCGGCCGCCGAGGCGTCGTCGGGGCGGGTGGCCGAGGAGACCCCGTCGCAGACGACCGCGACGACGGCCGGTGAGCCGTCGGGCAGCGCGGCGGCGGACACGGAGAACGCGTCCTCATTGCGGTGATGGCGCAAGCCCCGGTCGCTGGCCGCCGCGACGCCCTCCAGCTCCCGCTCCATGTGGTCGCGCGCACGCGCCTGGGCGTGCCCGCAGTGCTCGCAGTATCCGTCCTGGTCGATGGTGCCCTCCTGGCACGCGGCGCACCGGGGGCGGCCCTCGCCGCCGGGCAGCCGGGGGTCGGCCCCGGTGCCGGTGCCCGTGCTGCCTGTGTTTGTGGCTGTGCTGGTACTGGCCTGTGGGGCCGCTTCGGGTGCGGCGGGTGCGGCGGGGGCGCCGAGTGCCGCGGCGGCCCGCGGGTCGGCCACCGGCGCGTCCGCGCCGGGGCCCCCGGTGGGGGCCGGGGCCGGTGCCGGGGCGGCCAACGGGTAGTCCTCCGGCTCCTGGTCCGGCCGCCGCTCCTGCCGCGCCGCCCCGTCCGCGGGCGGCGCCGGGACGTCCCCGGCCGCTCCCACCGGCTGGGCCGTACGGGCCGCCGCCGACAGGTCGGCGCCGCACCCGTCGCAGTATCTGTCCCCCGACTCCGGCGGCTCTTCACAGGTCGGGCAGGCTGGCAGCCGGTGCAGCTGCGGCATCTGCGACATCGATCACACCCACGTTCTGGGGCGGAAACGGTTGGCCCGCTCCACCAGTTCGATCCTTTCCTCGCCGCGCTGCGCGAGCCTGGCGAGTACCCGGTACGAGCGCTCCAATCCGAAGCGCAGCCCGCGCTCGTCCAGGCTGCTCCCCAGCAGAGGCGGCCGGGTGTGCCCCGGCGGCGCTCCGC
This sequence comes from Streptomyces sp. NPDC005393, assembly GCF_040606675.1. Taxonomy (NCBI): domain Bacteria; kingdom Bacillati; phylum Actinomycetota; class Actinomycetes; order Kitasatosporales; family Streptomycetaceae; genus Streptomyces; species Streptomyces sp. NPDC005393. The sequence continues at coordinate 20,672 of NZ_JBEXFG010000004.1, forward strand.
TGCTGCCGGACAGTACCCAATCCAGGGCGCTGCCCAGCACTTCCGTGCGCAGCCGCTCGCGCCGCACCGCGTCGAGGCTGAACTCGCCCAGCCGCTCGACCTGCGCCGCCGAGGCGGCGAGATCGGCCAGCAGCGCGTCATGCGGGGCGCGCTGGCGCAGCCGGGCCCGCACGGCGGCGACCCGCGCCGCCGTGTAGTGGATGGACGACTCCGGCACCGACTCCAGGGCTTGGACCGCGCCGACCCGGTCGCCGGAACACAGCCGCACCCGGGCGAGGCCGAAGGTGGCGCTGACGTAGCTCGGGTCGGTGGTCCATACCAGCCGGTAGTACTCCGCCGCGTTGTCCAACTGGCCGAGCACCTCGGCGCAGACGCCGAGCGCCAGCTTCGGCGCGGGCTCGCCGGGGAACGCGTCGTAGACGGCGTCGAAGGAGAGCGCGGCCGTCTCGTGGTCGCCGGTCGCCAGCGCGTGCAGCCCGCGGTACCAGACGATCCGCCAGTCGTCGCTGTACGCCGCCTCCAGACCGGTCAGCGCGATGCCCGCCTCCTGCGTCTGCCCCAGCTCCAGTTGGGCGCGCACCCGGCGCAGCCGCAGCTCGGGCGAGTCGGTGGGCGCGGTCTGGAGCGCGGCGCTCAGCTCGGCGGGGGCGGCGGCGAGCAGCCCGGCCAGAAAACCGGCGTTGGGGTCGGCCGGGTCCACCAGCGGCACCGGCAGCGCGAGCGCGGTGGCCCGCCCGTCCAGCGGGGCGATGGCGGGCAGCGGAAGGGCGAGCAGCCCCGGCGGCCGGCCGGGCCCCGCGGCGGCGTCCCGGTCGGTGGCCCGCGCGCCGAGGAGGGACGGATCCCGGCCGTCCTCGGCGAACAACTCGGTGTCCACCACCCGCGTTTCCGGCCCGAAGAGCGTCGACAGGGCGGGCCGCGGCCGACCGGTCTGCAGCGCCACGACCTCCCGCAGCACCCCCGTCAGCTGGTCGGCCATCTCCTGCGCGGAGGCGAACCGGCGGCTCGGATCCGGGTCGGTGGCCCGCACCAGCAGCCGGTAGAAGGATTCGTAGTGCCGGAAGACCTCGATGTTCTCGGGGTCGGGCAGGCTGTCCGCGAAGACGTTCGTATAGCCCTGGAAGTCGAAGGTGAGCACCGCGAGCGTGCGCGCCACCGTGTACAGATCGGAGGCGACCGACGGACCGGTCTCCGAGATCTCGGGCGCCTGGTAGCCGACCGTGCCGTAGATGGCGCTGTCCTGGTCGTCCATCCGCCGGACCGCGCCCATGTCGATGAGCTTGAGCTGGTCCTGCTGCTGTATGGCGTTGTCGACCTTGAAGTCGCAGTAGAGCAGATTGCGGCTGTGGAGATGGCCGAGGGCCTCCAGCGCCTCGATGCCGTACGCGCACGCCTGCTCGACCGGCAGCGGATCGCGCCGGCCGTCCGGGGTGCGGCGGCTGTTGGCGATGTCCTTCAGTGACTTGCCCCCGACGTACTCCATGACGATATAGCCGTCGAGGCTGCTGGTGCGCTGGTCGAGATGTTCGACGAAGTTGTAGATCCGGACGATGTTCGCGTGCTCGATCTCGGCGAGGAACCGGCGCTCGGAGACGGCGACCGCCAGCGCGTCCTCGTCGCCCGTGTCCAGCAGGCCCTTGAGGACCACCCAGCGGTCGGAGACCGCGCGGTCGATGGCCAGATAGATCCAGCCGAGGCCGCCGTGGGCCAGACAGCCCGCCACCTCGTACTGCCCGTGGACGACATCGCCGGGGCGCAGCTTCGGTACGAACGAGTACGGATGGCCGCACTTGGTGCAGAAGCCCTCGGTGCGGCCCGGCCGGTCGCCGCGGGTCCGGCCGACCGGCGACCCGCAGTCGCCGCGGCTGCAGAACCGCTTCCGCTCGGGGACCTCGGGGTTCTCCAGGACGGCCGTCCGCGGATCGGGGCGCGGCACCTCCGGCACGCTGACCAGGCCGGCGCCCAGTGCGTTCCGCCCGGAGGCGGACGAGGAGGAGCGGGAGTTGCGCACCGAGACCGAACGCGACGAGGACCGCCCCGACACGGAGCGGGCCAGCCGCCCGGACACCGACCGCCGGGACGAGGAGGAGCGCGACGAGCGGGAGGAGCGCGAGGAGGGCTGGGAGGGCTGGGAGGGCGCGGAGCCGCCGTCCCGGCCGCCACCGGTGATCCCGGTGGGCGGTGAGCTCACCATTCCGCGCGGTGAGACGACCGGCGCCATCCCGCAGATGCCGCAGTACAGCTCGCCGCCGCCCATGTCCTCGTACGACCCGCCGCAGTCACGCCGCTGGCAGGCGACCGCGTCACTCATGCCGCGCCCCCTCGGTGCTCTGGTCGGCCGGGCCCGCCTGGCGCGGAACCAGGGCCTCGGCCGCCGCCTGCTGATAGCGCAGCACGGCCTGCTCGGCCGCCCGCAGATCGCACGGGGCGCTCCACAGCATCCGGCGCGCGACGTCGTACCGCTCCACCAGCAGCGGATCCTCCGCCATACCGTGTCGGGCGACCTTCGCCTTGTACGCGTCGAGCCGGCCGCGCAGCTCGGCGCGGACCGCGAGCGGAGCGGTCACCGCGGTCAAGGACTCGCGGGCGCGCAGCAGCTCGTCGTCGGCGCGCTGCTCCAGGCTCTCCAGCAGCGGGGAGAGCCGGTGCCACTGGGAGCGCCTGCGGTAGTCGGCGGCGGTCACCAACTGCTCGTGCAGCGCGGTCGGCGGACCGCTGACCGCGGGCACCTCGGACGCCGCGATCTTCGCCAGCACCTCGCCGCGCGCCTGCCGCGCCTCCGCCAGCGTGCGATCGGCGCGGGAGAGCACATCGCGCAGCCGCATCAGCCGCCGCTCCGCGTCCTGCCGAACGTCCAGGACCGCCTCGATCTCGCGCCGTACGTCGTCCAGGGCGCGGGCCGCGCGGTCGTAGCGGACGGTGTGGGGGCTGCCGCCGCCGGGCGCGGAGCTGCCGGTGGCCGGCTTCCAGAAGGCGAGCGGATCGGAGACCACCCCGGCGCGCAGCGCGGTCAGCTCGGCGGTGATCTGCTCCAGATCGTCGCCCGAGGGGTGCTCACCGGGGCGCACACCGACGGAGTGCGCCAGCGAGCGGGTGCGGTGCAGCTCGGCGGCGAGCATGTCGATCCGGGCGGGCAGCGCGGACCACACGGCGTCGGCGGTGACGATGACGTCAAGGGCCTCGGCGTACCAGCGGTTCATCCGGTCGACCAGCTGGTCCAGGCTCAACTGCTCGCTGAGCAGGGGGGATCCGGTGAGGGTGGCGCTGCTGGGCAGGGTGATACCGGGCCCGCGCAGCAGCCCGGTGAGCTCGGCCAGCTCGTCGGGCGTGGGCCAGCGGTGGCGGGCGCGCACCTCACGGGCGCTGTGGAGCGCGTCCGTATAGGCGTCGAAATAGCTCCACAGGAGGGAGATGGCCTGCTCGGTGGTGGCCCACCGGTCCTTGGTGACGCCGGTCAGCTCGGCGCCTTCGAGGAGCCTTCTGCCCGCGTGGTCCTGGAGGGCGAGCAGCGAGGACTCGATCGCTTCGTGTTCGGCGGCGAGCTTCGCCAGCGCGCGGTCCACCTCCTCGCGGCCCATGGCCGGACCGTCGGGTGTCCCCGCGGCGCCGGGGAAGGATCCCGGGACCCCCATCGATCACCTCTCCGTGTCCGTATCCGATTCGTGATCCGTCTGCAGCGTCATCCCTACGCGTGTGAGCCGGGCGCTAATCCTTGCCGGTCCGTGATCCTTGGATCGTCGTCCGCCGCCGGTCCTTCGCTCGTCCTGTCGCTCGTCCTTCTTCTCGCTAGTCCTTGTACACGGGGTCCGGTGGTGCCGGATTCCCCTGTGCCGTGCCGAAATCCTTTGCGAGCCATTTGCGGTAGGCGCGCATCCAGGGGCTGTTGTCACCGCCCGCGCGGTAGTCCTCCAGCACCTTGTTGACCCGGCGTACCAGGTCGTCATCGTCTCTGTTCATCGCCACGCCGTAGAGCTCATCGGTGAATCGGGAGCCGACGAGCTTGACGGACGGGTCCTGGGCCGCCTGGCCCGCCGCCAGCGCGTTGTCCGTGATCACCGCGTCCACCTCGCCCAGTTGCAGCCTGACCAGGCAGTCCAGCTGATTGGGGACGGGCTTCACCTTGATCGCGCCCAGGGCCTTGGCGCCGGTGTCCGGCTTGTCCAGCTCGGCCTCGGCGGTGGAACCCTGCGCCGTACAGACCTTCTTGCCGCGCAGGGTCTTGTTGTAGCCGGTGACGGACGAGCCGTCGGCGACCAGCACCTGCTGCCCGGCCTGGAAGTACGCGGTGGAGAACGCGACGTCCCTGATCCGGTCGCAGTTGATGGTCATGGTGCGCACCACGACGTCCACCTTGCCCTGCTGCAGGGCCTTGATGCGCTGACTGGTCGGAATGGTGCGGAAGATGACCGCGTCCGGATCGCCGAAGACGTCCTTGGCTATGGCGTGCACCAGGTCGATGTCGAAGCCGGTGAGGTCGCCGGTGGCCGGGTCGCGGTAGCCCCAGCGGTAGCTGTTCTGGTCGACGCCGGCTATGAGCTTGTTCAGCTTATGGCCATTGACCTCACGGTTCTTGATCCGCTTGATGGCCGGGCCGCTCGCGCTCGACGGCCGCAGGCTCGCCTCCGGCTTGTCACAGGTCCCGGCCGCCGCCTCGGAGCCGGTCCGCACCGTATGCGGATGGCGCGCGCCGCGCCTTCCGTCGCCCGCGCCGCCGTCGCCGTCCATCGCCGCGGGCACCAGGATCGCCGTGGCCACCCCCAGGGCGCACACCGCCACGGCGGCGCCCGATCGCACCGATCGCATCCTTCCGCCCCCCATCAACCCGTCAACCTCACCGGTACTCCGAAAGCCTGCGGCCTATGCCCAGGAGCGCGCTCGCGGCTCCCACCGCGGCCAGCACCCCGGCGCCGACGGCCATCGCGGTGAACGCTCCCCGCCCGTCGTCCGCCGCCCGCTGGAACTCCCGCTGCTCATGGTCGAGGGCCTTCGCCAGCTGCGTGTCCACCACGTCGAAGGACTCGCCGGTGCTGTCCTTGGCGCCGATGACCTGCTCCAGCGCCTTCTTGTAGTCGCCCGCGTCATCGGCGCTACGGGCGGCCTTGTGCCGCACCTGCCACTCCCGGACCCCGGTGGCGGCCGCCTCCACCGGGTCGCGGCCCGCGCCGTCGTCCGCCAGGCCGCGTGCCTGGTCCAGCAGGCTGCCCGCGGCGGGGCGCTTCGCACCGCCGCCCGCGTCACCGACGAGGTCGGCCATCCGGGAGCCGTAGCTGACCTCGTAGGCGTCCTTGCCCTTGTTGCTGCCGTCCTTGTCGACGGTGACCGCGCCGCGCGCGACCAGCGTCAGATTCTCATCGGCGCGGGCGCGGAGCGAGTCGATCCGCGCCTCGTTGAGCACCCGCAGGGACTTCGCCCCGTGGTCATCGGAGTCGTTGAGCTCGGCTCGGGCGACGGCGTGGCCCACCACCAGCCACAGCAACACCACCGTGGAGGCGGCGGTCGCGGCCAGCAGACCGTGGTTGAACACCCGGTTCGTCCGCCGGTAGTTACGGCGCTGAACCCATCCCAGCGCGCCCAGCGCGAGCACTCCGGTGCCGATCGCCACCCACGGCCACGCCTTCGCGTCGCCGTAGTCCTCCCCGAGGCGGGCGGTCTCCGCCTCGTACAGCCTGCCGGCGGCGGGGAGCAGCTGATCGCGCATCGTGTCGTTGGCATAGCGCAGATACGCGCCGCCCAGCGGCAGGCCCTGGCGGTTGTTGGCGCGAGCGGACTCGACCAGACCGGTGTAGGCCGGCAGCAGTTGATTGATCTTCCGTATCTCCTCGCGTGCCGAGGCCGAGCCCTCGGTGTTGGCCGCGGCCCGCACCAGCAGCTTGGAGGCGGTGTTGATGTCCCGCTCGTAGCGCTGCCGGACCTGGGCGGGCTCCTTACCGCCGGCCAGAAAGCCGCTCGCCGCCGTGGTGTCGGCGTCGGCCAGTGAGCGGTAGACCTGCGCGGCATCGGCGCTCAGCGGCTGGCTGTGCTCGGCCACCGCGTCCGCCGCGGTCTGCCGCTCGGAGACCTGCCAGGCCGTGACCGCCCCGAACGCCACCACCAGCGCCGCCAGCACCGCCCCGATGATGCGCAGCCTGCCGGGCTCGGTCGTCGCCGCCGCCCGCACCCGGTCGACGCCCTCGCGCCAAGCGGTCCGCGGCGGGGCCGCGGGCGCGGGCGGCGGCGCGGCTCTGCCGGTGGTCGGCGCGTATGACACAAGACCTCCCCCTTGGTCCGGATCCCACGGTCGCTGTCGGCGGCTGTCGCCCGGCGCGGCGGGCGACAGCTATCGGGCAGCAGTATGACCGCCGTCACTGACAAGGTCACCGGTCCTGCCTGGATCTTGCCCGGATCGCGATCTTCCCCTCCCTCTCTCTTTACGCCTGGGACGGCCGTTCGGTTCCATAAACGCCGTGATGTCACCCCTGGCGGTAGTGCGCGCGCAGCCTGGCGTACGCCGCCGGGGGCGCGCCCGTGCGGTCCAGGCCCAGCAGCGCGGCGCCGAGCACGGGCGGCGCCGTGACCACCCGGGGGTCGGCCTTCGGAGCACGCTCCGCGAGGAGTTCCCGGATCCGGTCGTCCAGCAGCGGATGCCGGGCCGCGAGCACCCCGCCGCCCAGCACCACCGGCGTCTCCTCGCCCAGCAGATCGAGGCGGGTGAGGGCGACCGTGGCCATCGTGGCCACCTCCTCCGCCTGGCGGCCGACGATCGCGTGCGCGATCTCGTCGCCCGCCGCCGCCACCGCGAAGAGGACCGGCGTCAACCCATAGCGGCAGGAGGGCTCCAGCCGACCCAGATGGATCGCCTCGATCAGCTCGAACATGGTGGTCATGCCGAAGTGCGCGGGCAGGGCGCGCGCCAGCTCGGTCGGCTCGCCGCGGCCGTCCTCGGCGCGCGCCGCCCACCACAGCGCCTCCTCCGACAGATGGCCCCCACCGCCCCAGTCGCCGGAGATCCGGCCGATGGCGGGGAAACGGGCGGTACGGCCGCCGTGGCCCAGCCCGGCGCAGTTGATGCCCGCGCCGCAGACGACGGCGACGCCGGTCGGCTCGCCGTCGTCCGTGACGCCGGCCCGCAGCAGCGCGAAGGTGTCATTGGCGACGGTGACGGTGGCGCCCCAGCCGCGGTCGGCCAGCGCGCCCGTCAACTCCTCCTCCTCGACCGGCAGATCGGCGTTGGCCAGACACGCCGAGACATGCCCGGCGCGCGGCGGCCCTTCCCCGCCCGCCTGCCGCGCCGCCTCCTCCACCAGCCGCGCGAGCGAGCCGACCGCGCGCTCGGCGCCCACGACGGGCGGCCGGAAGCCGCCGCCGCGGGCCACGCCGAGGACGGAGCCGTCCGGGCCGACGAGCGCGACATCGGTCTTGCTGTTGCCCGCGTCGATGGCCAGGACGGACCCATCCGGCGGGGAAGGGGTCGGTACGGACTGGGTCAGGCCCACGCCAGATGCTCCCGGTTGTGTGCGATCAGGTCGTCGGTCAGCTTCTCGGCGTATGCGATCTGGCCGATGAGGGGGTGGGCGAGCAGCGCCTGGAAGACCCGCTCCCGGCCGCCCTTCAACGCGGCCTCCAACGCCAGATGTTCGTACGCCGTGACGCCCGCGACCAGACCGGCGAACAGGGGCTCCAGAGGGCGCACGGGCAGTGGCGTCGGCCCGTGCGCGTCCACGGCCGCGGGGACCTCGATCACCGCGTCGTCGGGGAGGAAGGGCAGCGTGCCGTCGTTGAAGGTGTTGACGATCCGCACCTCCCCGGTGTCCCGCAGCAGGGACGAGGTCAGATCGACCGCCGCCTCCGAGTAGAAGGCGCCGCCGCGCTTGCCGAGCAGTTCGGGCTTCTCGTCCAGCGCCGGGTCGCCGTACATCTCGAGCAGCTCGCGCTCGATCGCCGCGACCTCAGCCGCCCGCGACGGCTTGGCCCTCAGCTCCCGTACCACCGCGTCGTGCTGGTAGTAGTAGCGCAAGTAATAGGACGGGACGACGCCGAGGCGAGCCACCAGCGTGCGCGGCATCCGCAGATCCCCGGCGATCGCCTCGCCGTGGTCCGCGAGCAGCTTGGGCAGCACATCCGCGCCGTCCGGCCCGCCGAGCCGGACCGCGCGCTCCCAGGTGAGGTGGTTGAGGCCGACATGCTCCAGCGTCACCTCCCCGGGCTTCACGCCCAGCAGCTTCGCGAACTTCCGCTGGAAGCCGATGGCCACATTGCACAGCCCGACCGCCCGGTGCCCGGCCGTCAGCAGCGCCCGGGTCACGATCCCGACCGGGTTGGTGAAGTCCACGATCCAGGCGGTGGGGTTGCGGCGGCGTACTCGCTCGGCGATGTCCAGCACGACCGGGACGGTACGCAGCGCCTTGGCGAGCCCGCCCGCGCCGGTGGTCTCCTGCCCGACGCAGCCGCACTCCAGCGGCCAGGTCTCGTCCTGGTCGCGCGCCGCCTGTCCGCCGACGCGCAGCTGGAGCAGGACCGCGTCCGCGCCGTCCACGCCCGCGTCCAGATCGGCGGTCCAGGAGATCCGGCCGGGATGGCCCTGCTTGGCGAAGATCCTGCGGGCCAGCCGGCCGATGAGCTCCAGCCGGTCGGCGGCGGGGTCGATAAGGACGAGCTCCTCCATCGGGAGCACATCCCGCAACCGGGCGAACCCGTCGATGAGTTCGGGGGTGTAGGTGGATCCGCCACCCACGACTGCGAGCTTCAACCCTTGACTCCTGTCAGTGTGACGCCTTCGACGAAGGCTTTCTGGGCGAAGAAGAAGACGATGACGACGGGGGCCATGACGAGCAGTGTCGCGGCCATCGTCAGATTCCAGTTGACGCTGTGGGCGCTCTTGAAGCTCTCCAGACCGTACGAGAGCGTCCAGGCGCCCGGATTCTGCGCTGCGTAGATCTGCGGGCCGAAGTAGTCGTTCCAACAGTAGAAGAACTGGAAGAGCGCGACGGCCGCGATGCCCGGCTTCGCCATCGGGACGACGATGCACAGCAGCGTGGTGAACTCGCCGCAGCCGTCCACCTTCGCCGACTCCAGATACTCCCGGGGAATCGTCAGCAGGAACTGGCGCAGCAGAAAGATGGAGTACGCGTCACCGAACGCCATCGGGATGATCAGCGGCCACAGCGAGCCCGACAGATGGAGCTGCTGGGCCCAGACCAGATACATCGGGATCACGATGACCTGTGGCGGCAGCATCATGGTCGAGATGACCAGGATCATGGCGGTGCGCCGGCCGCGGAAGCGGAATTTGGCGAGCGCGTAGGCCACCGGAAGGGAGGAGCAGAGCGTGAAGAGGGTGCCGAGCACGGCGTACATCCGGGCTGTTCTGGTAGAGCCGGAAGTTCGGCATGAAGCCCACCCGCTCATAGCCGCCGCTCTTGGTGCGCTTGGTCAGCCTGGCGGCGTCGCGCTTCAGCTCCGACATCGTATGCGGCGGCCGTGCGATGCCCGCTTGCCGGAAGGCGTCCTTGTTGTCGTACATGCCGAACGCGTCGGCGAGCAGCGGCAGGGCGCACTGGTCGCCCTCATAGCTCGTGTAGTCCAGCAGCGTCTTGGGGAAGACCTTGGCCTTGTCCAGCCCGGTCTTCTTCATGAAGGGGTCGAGATTCACCCACATGCCGGACGAGCAGTACTGCCCCACATTGTTGGTGGTGAAGGACGAGACGACATCGGGGGCGTCGCCTCCGCCCGCCCGCAGCGCCTGGTTCACGGTCTCGTCGGTGACGTTTCCGGTGGCCTTCACCGTGATATTGGGATGGAGCTTCTCGAAGCGGGCGATGCTGTCGTCGATCGCCTTGACTTCGCTCTTCTCCGACCAGCCGTGCCAGAACTTCAGCGTCACGGGTTTGGCCGGATCGTCCTCGGCGCTGCCGGTGCTGGGATTGGCGCAGCCTGACAGGAGAAGGGCGCCGGCGCTCAGCACCGAGGCGAGAACGGCCAGTTTTCGTGCCATGGGACTTCCTTTACTGCGGGGACGGCAGGGGAAGCGGCGGTGCGGGGCGCCGGGGCAGGGGGGTTGGCGTTGCGTCAGGAGCGGGCGGAATCAGGCCAGAATCAGGTGAGAATCATGCGGTGTCGAAAACGGTGTGACGGGCATCGGCGAGCGCCTTGCGCAGCGCGCCGAGGAGAATCGGATCCCCCTCGACAGCGCTGAGCCGCAACTGCGGCTGGGGCAGCGCCAGCCCGGTCATCTCGGCCTCGACCAGTTCGCGCAGCCGCTCCCCACCGGCCTGCGCGACCTCACCCGAAAGGACCACCAGCTCCGGGTCGACCACCGCGACCACGGAGGCCAGCCCGGTGGCGAGCCGGCGGGCCAGTTCGGTCAGCACCTCATCGCCCGCGCCGGGCGTGCGCGCCGCGGCGGCCAGGGCCTTGGTGGCCGTGGGGGCCTCGATGCCGTGGTCGCGGGCCAGCTCCACGACGGCGGGGGAGCCGACCAGCTTCTGGAACCCGCCGCCCCCGTCCGGCCGCGCGGCGGCGTCCGGACCGCCCCGGGCGAGCGGCGCCCCCGGCAGCGGCATATAGCCGATCTCCCCGGCCCCTCCGGTGGCCCCCCGCAGCAGCGTGCCGCCGAGCACGATGGCCGCGCCGACCCCCTTGTCTGCCCAGACCAGCGCGAAGTCGTCGAAGTCCTGCGCGGTGCCGTGGTGCTGTTCGGCGACGGCGGCGAGGTTGACGTCGTTCTCGATGACGATCGGGGTGTGCAGCACCTCGGCCAGATCGTCCCGCAGAGTGCGGGACTGCCAGCCGGGCAGATGCGGTGCGTAGCGCAGGGTGCCGGTGCGCGGGTCGAGGGCGCCGGGCGTGCCGATCACGGTCCCGTGCAGATCGCCCCGGCCGAGCCCGGCCGCGGCCAGCGCCCCGTCCACGGCCTCGGCGACCAGCTCGGCGGTCCGGGTGCTGACGGTCTCGTCGGTCGCCGGGGCGGTCACCCGGTGCTCGCCGACCACCTGACCGGTGATGTCGGCGACCGCGGCGGTGATGCCCTCCTGGTCGACGGCGAGCGCGGCGACATGGGCGGCGGCCGGATTGATCTCGTACAGCTGGGCGTTGGGCCCCGGCCGTCCGGTCACATTCCCCGTCGTACGCACCAGACCGGCGGCCTCCAGCCGGGCCAGCAGCTGCGACGCGGTGGGCTTGGACAGCCCGGTCAGCTCCCCGAGCCGGGTCCGGGCGAGCGGCCCGTGCGCGGCGAGCAGCTCCAGCGCGGCGCGGTCGTTCATGGCGCGGAGGACACGGGGGGTCCCGGGTGTGCTGCCGGGTCGTGCGGCCATGGGGGTGCCCCCGTCTCACTCTGTTAAGAAACTTTCCTATTGATGATCACGAAGGTAGAGGCGGCGCGGGTCGGCGTCAATGGGTGCGTGCTCCCCGTGATGCGGGCGCAGCTCGAACACCTTGTGGACATGGCGGATCTTCCGAACGTGACCGCGCAGGTTCTTCCGTTCTCGCGTGGGGCGCACGCGGGTATGTTCGGACCGCACTTGCTGCTGAGCCTTCCGCGGGTGTCGGCGATGGACGTAGCGCTCACCGAGCCCGGAGTCTTGCCCGTACGTGACAGTAAGGACCCGGCAGGTGCGGTACTGATCTTCCCTGCTCAGGCGTGGGCCGCCTTTATCCGCGACGTGAAGGCCGGTCACCACGCCTGAGCCCCGGTGGGGCGGTGTTCAGGTCGGCCGGTGCGGGCATTGACTCGCGCCTTCGGCGCCCGAGCATCGAGCAGGTAGGGGGCGGGACCGGTCGCGTCGTCGGCCGGCGCCCGCTGGGCGCACGGGCGGATACGGGTCAGCGGAGCGGGTGTTCGGACCGACACCGTGCGTTGGGCCGCCTGTGGCGCCGGACCAGGTACATCCTGGGTAATCGCTTGATTAAACGCTTGCGCTATATCAAGCGATTTCTTTGGAGGGGTGCCCGAGAGCGGCGGGGTGACCGTGTCAGGTCACGCTCGCGGACGCCGAACCCCGGGCCGTCAACACAGCGCCGCCTAGACGTTCAAGGTTCGGCCACCGCCGAGCGGCGGGCAATCGTGCGCTCCCGCCCCTGCCCTCCCCTCAATGCACAGGCGCCGAAGGCGCGCACGCCGCGCTCCGCCGCGACGCCTGCCGTACCGCGAGGCGACCGGCCGCCCGTCGGCCCGCCGGACGGCAACGGCCGGGAACTCCGCCCCGCCGGGCCCTGTCCGGCGGTCGGTCCCACTGGCCGTCCCGCGGCGACGCGACCGCAGCTCGCCCCCTGCCGGCCCCATGCTCCATGCGCCGAAGGCGCGAGACGGAAGCCGCGCCTGACCGAGCACCCCCGGTGCAGCGCATCGCCCGCTCCGACCCCGGGGCGAAGTGGGGCGCTCGGGGCGGGGGACGAGCGTTCATTGCCCTTCGGTGGCCTTTCCTTGGCGGCTTCTTGGCGTGGACATGAACCTGGCATGGACAAGTCACCGCGAGAGTGACCCTCGGCGGTGTGTCCGTGATCGTCGGCGCCCGCCGCAACGCGACCACTCGTATCGCTGGGGGTTAGGTGAGATCTTCCTCTTTCAGAAAGCGCATGGCTCTGGTCATGGCGACAGCAATGCCGTTGGCCGCCGGTGCGCTCACCCTGGGCATACCCGCCGCCCAGGCCGACTCCGCACCGCACGACCGGGACACCCTGAGCGGCACCAAGCCCGCCTGGGCGACGGTGACTTCGGACCAGGGCTCCACCGCCGACGGCAATAAGGTCACCGCGCGCGTCTATCTCGCCGGGCGGGACGCCAAGGGGCTGGCCGACTACGCGAAGGCGGTGGCCGATCCCTCCTCGCCGAGTTACGGCAAGTATCTGACGGCCCGGCAGACCCAGGCCCGCTTCGGGCCGACGCGGCAGCAGACCGCCGCCGTCACCGCGTGGCTGAAGGGCGCCGGGCTCACGGTCACCGGCCACCATCAGCACTATGTGACGGTGTCCGGCGAAGTCGCCGCCGCGGAGAAGGCGTTCGGCACCCAGCTGCACAACTACCGCAAGGGCGGCAAGGTCTACCGGGCGCCGTCGAAGGCGGCCACCGTACCCGCCTCGCTGAACGGCGCCGTGCTGACCGTCGTCGGCCTCGACAACGCGCCCAAGAGGGCCAAGCACGATGAGACCCTCCCTCCTCCCGGAGCGGTCTTCAAGAACGCCGGGCCGTTCTCCAGCTACTACGGTTCCAGGACCAACAGGAGTCTGCCCTCGGCGTACGGCGCCAAGCAGCCGTACGCCATCAAGGGGTACACCGGGAAGCAGCTGCGCGCCGCCTACGGGGCCAAGAGCCGTAACACCGGTAAGGGCGTCACCGTCGCCATCACCGACGCCTTCGCCTCGCCGACCATCGCCGCCGACGCCGCGCGGTACGCCAAGCGCAACGGCGACCCGGGCTACGCCAAGGGCCAGCTGACCCAGGTGCTGCCGGCCGACTACCGGTACACCGAGGAGTGCGACGCGAGCGGCTGGTACGGCGAGGAGACCCTCGACGTCGAGGCCGTGCACGCGGTGGCCCCCGCGTCCGACATCGTCTATGTCGGCGGCGCGTCCTGCACGGACGACGATCTGCTCGACTCGCTCGCCAAGGTCGTCGACAACCGGCTGGCCGACATCGTCTCCAACTCCTGGGGCGATGTGGAGGCCAATGAGACGCCGGACGTGGCCGCCGCCTACGACCAGATCTTCCAGCAGGGCGCGGTCGAGGGCATCGGCTTCTACTTCTCCTCCGGCGACAGCGGCGACAACGTCGCCTCCACCGGCACCAAGCAGGTCGACACCCCGGCCAACTCGGCGTGGGTGACGGCGGTCGGCGGCACCTCACTGGCCGTCGGCAAGGGCGAGACCTACCAGTGGGAGACCGGCTGGGGCACCACCAAGACCGTCCTCTCCGCCGACGGCACCAGCTGGGGCTCACTGCCCGGCGCGTACACCTCTGGCGCCGGAGGCGGCACCAGCAAGACCGTCGCGCTCCCCTTCTACCAGCGCGGCGTCGTGCCGGACTCGCTCGCCCTGGCGAACGGCGGGACCACCAAGCAGCGCGTGACCCCGGACATCGCGGCCGTGGCCGACCCCAACACCGGATTCCTGGTGGGGCAGACGCAGGCCTTCCCCGACGGCTCGCTCCAGTACAGCGAGTACCGCATCGGCGGCACCTCGCTGGCCGCGCCGGTGATCGCGGGTGTCCAGGCACTGGCCCAGCAGGCGCGTGGCGGCCAGCCGATCGGCTTCGCCAATCCCTCGCTGTACGACCGGTACGGCACCTCCTCGTACCACGACGTGACCGACCATCCGCTGGGCGCCGGGGTCTCGCTCGGCGTGGTCCGGGTCGACTACATCAACACCCATGACGCCGGCGACGGTCTCGTGACCTCGCTGCGCAGCCTCGGGCGGGACAGCTCGCTCAGCGCGGTCGTGGGCTACGACGACGTGACCGGCGTGGGCACCCCCGCGGCCGGCTATCTGACGTCGTTCGACCGGCACCACCGCCGCTGACGCGGCCCCGCCGGCTCCCGCCCCTCCCGGGCGGGAGCCTCGTCACTTCTGGGCGGGCGGCGGCACCGATGCCGGAGCGAGCGGGCTCGCCGCCGCGGTCTGCGGGGAGTCGGGGTTGGCCAGCACCGAGGGCGCGGACACGTTGGCCGCCGCCGCGCCCGCGGGGTCCTCGGTCTGCAGATCCGGCTCCGTGGGACGGCCGACGAGGTGAATACCCGCCTCCTCCAGCGCCTTCTTGATCCGCCAGCGCAGCTCGCGCTCGACGCTCAGCGCCTTGCCCGGCATGGTCCGCGCCGAGACCCGGACGATCATCGAGTCCAGATAGACCGCGTTGAGCCCCAGGACCTCGATCGGCTCCCACAGCCGCTCGTTCCACGGCTCGTCCTTGGCCATGTCCACGCCGACCTGCGTGATGACGGAGCGGACCTGGTCGAGATCCTCGTCGGCCCGGATCTGGACGTCGATGCCCGCGGTCGCCCAGCCCTGGCTGAGGTTGCCGATCCGCTTGACCTCGCCGTTGCGGACGTACCAGATCTCGCCGTTGTCCCCGCGCAGCTTGGTGACGCGCAGCCCGACCTCGATCACCTCGCCGGAGGCGACCCCGGCGTCGATCGTGTCGCCGACCCCGTACTGGTCCTCCAGGATCATGAAGACGCCGGAGAGGAAGTCGGTGACCAGGTTGCGGGCGCCGAAACCGATGGCCACACCCGCGACCCCGGCGCTGGCGAGCAGCGGCGCCAGATTGATCTCCAGGGCCGAGAGGATCATCAGCCCGGCCGTCCCCATGATCAGGAACGAGGCGACGGAGCGCAGCACCGAGCCGATCGCCGCGGACCGCTGCCGCCGCCGCTCCACATTGACCAGCAGACCGCCGAGCGCCGTGCCGTCCACGGCCTGGGCCGTCCGGTTCATCCGCTCTATCAGCTTGGTGATCGCCCGCCGTATGGCGGACCGCAGCACGAACGCGATGATCAGGATCAGGGTGATGCGCAGCCCGATGCTGAGCCAGGTGGACCAGTTCTCCTCCACCCAGCCCGCGGCATTGGTGGCGCTTTTCTGCGCGTCGTCGAGACGAGTCGTGGGACGAGGCGTCGAGTCAGCGGCCAGAGCAGCGGACCAGAACACAGCAGAAACCCTTCGTGTGCGACATGCCCGCACGGATCGCCCGCGCGCGCAACCTCTCACACAGTAGCCGGGCGCGGGAATGTCCCGTTCCTGTGTTCGAGAGCGCGCGAGCGCTCCCAGGGGGCGCATATAAGCGGGCGGAGCGGCCTCAGCTCCCGCTTTCCGCCGCGTCCCGGGTCCCGCGCTCCGGTACGGGTCGCCGAGAGCCGTGATTCTTGCCACTCCGAGGCCGTCGTGGGCCGCCCGCGCGGTGGGCCGGTGAGGGGTCGGGAGCCCGGTCGGGTCGGTGGTCACACGGCCGGTGTGCGCATGGTGTGCGGACGGTATACGTGAGGTACGCGGAAATGCCTCTCAACCGTTAACCCGGTGATAGTGGCGTTCCGGCCAGGGTTCAGGGGAAACTGGGGGAGATCGTCCCGGCGCGAGCCACGTGCCGCCGGCGTACAAGGAGGCATCCGTGCCGCATGTCCTGGTCCTCAACGCGTCGTACGAGCCGCTCGGCGTCGTACCGCTCCGCCGCGCGCTCATTCTCGTCCTCAACGACAAGGCCATCAGTCTTGAGGACTCAGGCGCCCTGATGCACAGTGCGACCCGCGCCATCCCCGCTCCCAGCGTCGTGAGGCTGAAGCGCTTTGTGCGGGTGCCCTTTCGTGGCCCCGTTCCGCTCACCCGCCGTGCCCTGTTCGCCCGTGACGGCGGCAGATGCGCGTACTGCGGTGGCGTCGCAACCAGCGTCGATCACGTCATCCCGCGCAGCCGTGGCGGGCAGCACATCTGGGAGAACGTGGTCGCCGCGTGCCGGCGCTGCAACCACGTCAAGGCAGACCGCCATGTCGCCGAGATCGGCTGGCGGCTGCGTCATCAACCCGCGCCGCCATCGGGGCTCGCGTGGCGGATCATCGGCACGGGGCATAGGGACCCGCGCTGGCTGCCATACCTGCAGGCATACGGCGCGGACGATGCCATGGCCCGGATCGACGGCAAATCTGCCTGAGGTCCGGGCCTTTCCCCCTTTTTGGGCTCGGTTCGCCTCCGGGGCGCTTCAGCCCCCCAGCCTTCGGCCGGGGGGACCCACGGTCGACGGTCGACCGTGCCCGGCCACTCGCGCGGCGGTAGCCGCATATCGATGGGAGCCCGAGGGGCCTGCGCGCGCTCTCCCTTTCGACAGCGGCGCGCCCCTTCGGCTCGCCCCCGGCTACCGCTGGGAGGTGCCCCCAGCCGGAGCACCGAGGTGAGGTCGACCGCGGTGCGCCCCTTCGCGGACCGCACAGCGATGAGGAGTCCGAGGGGCCCGCGTGCTCGGCGCCCCGGAGGCGAACCGAGCCCCCTAAGAATCAGCCACCGCGTAGGCGGCGACCGACCAGAGGGAGCAGCCGAAGCGGGTGGCGCGCTCGACGCCCTGGATACGGATGAAGCGGGTGTCCGGGGCGTCCATGCCGACCGCCTCCCGGCCGCCCTTGCCGTTGCCGACGGTCGCCGCCGTACGCCAGTTGCGGCCGTCCTCGGAGACCTGGATCCGGTAGCGGGAGGCATGGGCGTCCTGCCAGCGCAGCTCCAGCCGGCCGACCCGGGTCGGCCGGGCCAGCTCCAGCTGGAGCCAGGCGCCGTCCTCGGCCGGGGAGGACCAGCGGGTGTCCGCCTTCCCGTCGATGGCGGCGGACGCCGGGAAGTCGGCGGTCTCATCGCCGGACGACGTCGCCTTGGTGCCCTGCGCACGGGCCAGATCGGGGCCGCCGGTGCGCGGGAAGGCCCGTACGGTCAGCTCGCGCTCCTGCGATCCGAAGCGGACCGGGACGGTGTACGTGCCCGCCTTGGTGCCGGGGGCCACCGAGACCTCCAGCCGGGCGGTCGCCGTGCCGCCGCGCGGGGCCGTCACCCCGTCCGGGGCCCGGACGGTGATGCCGTGCGGCGCGTCGACCGTAAGGTCGCCGTTCACATCGCCGGGGCGCTGGGAGGTGAGCTCGGCCTCGACCACGGTGGCGCGTCCGCCGATCTCCGCGTCCGCCGTCTTGTGGGACAGCGTGAGCTCGGCGTCCGGGGTGTCGGCGAACCAGGGGGTGATCTCGTGCACGGCCGGGGGAGTGGCACCCGCCGCCCAGCTGAGCCGGATCGCGTCCGCCGGTATGTCCTTGTCCCCGGACTCCCCCGTGACCTGGGTGAAGCCGCTGCCGGACACCGCGCCGAGCCTGCGCCAGCCCTCGCCCGGGACATGCGCCTCGACCGTGCCCGGTGAGGAGGCCCCGGGGACCCGCGCGGTGAGCGCGGAGACGGAGGACAGCGGGCGGGTGCGGCCGAAGCGCACCGTGACCGGGCGGCCGGGGGAGGCCACCTGCGTCGTCACCTTGCCGTCGGCCGCTGGGCGGTCGTCCTTGGCGGTCCGCAGCCCCTGCTTCCCGGCGCGGTCCACGCCCGCCCAGACGTCCGCCTGGTCCAGGGCCTTGGTCAGGAAGGGGGCGAGGACGCCCTTGCCCACCGTCACCCGGCTGTCCGCGGTCTTCTCGCGCAGCGCCTCCACCGCGAGCCGGGCCTTCCACGCCGCCGCGCCGTCGCCGCGCGCCTGGGCGGTGAGCATGTCCACGGCGCGTACGCCCGCGTCGCCGTACCGCCCCAGCTGGTCGAGCCAGGGCCGTACGTCGGCACCCAGCGTGCCCGACAGCCGCTCGGGGGCGTCGCGCATCGTACGGAAGGCCGCGCGCAGCCGGTCCGCCGACCGCTCCAGCCGGCCCACGTCCGTACCGCCGAGCGCCGTCCAGAAGGCGTCGATGAGC
The DNA here is from genome assembly GCF_040606675.1 of Streptomyces sp. NPDC005393. NCBI lineage: Bacteria > Bacillati > Actinomycetota > Actinomycetes > Kitasatosporales > Streptomycetaceae > Streptomyces > Streptomyces sp. NPDC005393. The sequence goes on from NZ_JBEXFG010000004.1 coordinate 39,055, forward strand.
GGGCGCAGATACGCGGACTCGTCGCCGCCGAGCACCGAGGACGCGTCGTTCCCGGCGAGGGCGCGCAGGGCGGCGCGGGTCCCCGCGTCCGGCCCGGCGAGATCGTCGATGGCCGCCTGCCAGGACTCCTGGGGGCGGTAGCCGTGCGGGTTCCAGGCGAAGTCGGCGGCGGTGAACAGCGGGATCCGGGAGGCGGTCGGCTGCTCCATGGCGTTGGCGAGCAGCGCCGCGGACTGCGTGGCCACGGCCGGGTCGCGGCCGGTGTACGGGCCGAGGAAGATGCGGTCCTGCGCCCAGTCGTTGACCGGGTAGTTGTCCATGGTGACCAGCCGGTGGCCGAACGCCGACCGGGCGCCCGCCAGTTCGCCGCCCCTGATCGTCCGGGGCACGACCCCGACGCCGGTCCAGGCGACCTCCACCCGGTCGTCGAGAGCGGCGGCGAGCGCGCGCCGGAACTCGGTGTGGCCGTCCTGGTAGTACTCGGTCGGCATCAGGGACAGCGGCACCGACCCGGGGTGGCGGTGGGCCAGATGCCGGGCGAGCGCGTTGGCCACCTCGGCCTGGGCGCTCGCGGCCGCCTCGGGCCCGGAGCCGAAGGCGTCGGCGTCCTTGCCGCAGTGCCACTCGCTGTAGCTGACGTCCTGGAACTGCAGTTGGACGGAGCGCACCCCGAGCGCCCACATGGCGTCGACCTTGCGCATGAGCGCCTTGAGGTCGGCGTCGGAGGAGAAGCACATCTGCTGGCCGGGGGAGACCGCCCAGCCGAGGGTGACGTGGTTGCGGCGGGCGGCGGCCGCGAGCTCGCGGAACTCCTCGCGCTGCGCGGCGGAGTACGGGTCGCGCCAGCGGGACTGCCGGTAGGGGTCGTCGCCGGGCGCGTAGAGATAGCGGTTCTGCTTGGTGCGGCCCATGAAGTCGAGCTGGGCGAGCCGGTCCCGCTGCGACCACGGGGAGCCGTAGAAGCCCTCGGTGGTGCCGCGGACGGCCGTCCCGGGCCAGTCGCGGACGGTCACCCCGGCGAAGGCGGAGCCCCGGCCCTCCCGCTTGACGAGCAGCTGGCGCAGGGTCTGGACGGCGTGGAAGAGGCCGTCGGGGCCGACACCGGAGAGGGCGACCGTGGGCTGCCCGTCCACCGAGCCCGTGGCGAGGCGGTAGCCGCCGGACGGGAGGTCACCGCGCTTGGGCGCGCGCAGGGCGCGCAGTGCGCTCCGCGCGCCTTGGCCGTCGGCGTGCACCACCAGCCCGCGCGCCGGGTGTTTGCCCCCCGGAGTGGCCTCATTGACGGTGCGCACCCCCGCGTCGTGCAGCAGGGCGCGCAGCGCGTCCAGCGCGTACGGATCGACGTCGCCGTCGGCTATCAGGGTGGCCTCGTCCCCGACGGAGACGTCCGCGCCCTGGGCGCGCAGTGACTGCGGGCGCGGCCATACGGGCGGCACACCGGCCCCGCTGTCGCGCTCCGGTGCGGAGGTGCCGGACGTGCCGTGGTCCACGGGCGCGGCGGCGGCCGCCGGAGCGCAGCCGAGCAGACCGCCGATCACGGCGGCCGCCATCGCCGTCGCGCCCGCTGCCCTCGGCCTCTTCCCCCCGAACTGCACGGGCCTCTCCTCGATCCAGATAGTCGGTCCCCGTCGGATATGTCGCCGATAGGCGTTGAGCCCACCACCACCCGGTGAGGGTGTCAACGCGAGTGACCGAACTGTCGGCATTGCCGCGTGTGACACCAGTCGGGCGAGCCGGGGCGGTGTGCGGCGCGCTCCCGCAAGTCTGACGGATGGAGGGTGCTCCTGTTCGTAAACTCTGTGTCCCCGCTCCCTCGCTGCCGTGAAATCGCCCGCTCCGGCGGGGTGTGACGTACGGCACGTCGGGGGGTCGTTTACGTCTGCGACCGCCCCGAGTGGGTAGGGCTCGACATTGACCCACTGCCGACACCCCACGGAGGTCCGTGTGGCCGCGTCAGCTCAGCTTCTGCTCTCCGCCCTGTCCAAACCCGTGCCCGAGGCATCCAGCGAACCGGATCCGTTCGCCGGGGTCTCCGACCCCGACTGCGGACTGTGCGGCCTGGACGGCTTCGGGTCCGGCGGCACCACCGAGGCGCCCCTCACCAGCGAGCCCCCGCTCGCCGACAACGTTCCCCTGACCAGCGAGCCCCCGCTCGCCACCGAGCTTCCCCTGACGAGTGAGCCGACCGCCGCCGGGACCGGCGCGGGAGCCGGCTTGGAGCCGATGGAGATCTGATGGGCAGAGCGCGGCTCGCCGAGCTGCACGGTGTCGCCACCTCCTACGAGCCCGCCCCGGGCCGCACCGTCCGGGTGCCCGAGGACACTGTTGTCGCCGTACTCGCCGCGCTCGGCGTGGACGGCTCGACCCCCCGATCCGTACGCGAAGCGCTGGACCGGCACGATCGCCGGCAGCGCGACCGGCTGCTGCCTCCCTGCGTGGTGGTGCGCCCCGGCGCTGCGCCGCGGCTGAGCCTGCCCGAGGGCACGGAGCTGCGCGTGCGCACCGAGGGCGGCGCACCGTGCGCGTGGGGGCCGGCGGCCGGGGACGGCCCGGCCGTCGGCGTGTCAGCGGCTGACCGCCCGATGGCCGATGGCCTCCTCAAGGACGCCGCGGTCGGCCTTGAGGAGGCCGCTGACGGGCCCGCCGGGCTGCCGCCCGGGGCCCACACCCTGATCGCCCAGGCCCCCGACGGCCGTCACGCCACCGCGCCCCTGATCGTCGCCCCCCACCGGATGCCGTTACCCCCGGTCCGCAGCCACGGCTTTCTCGTCCAGCTCTACTCCCTGCTCTCCGCCCGCTCCTGGGGCATGGGCGACCTCGGCGACCTGGCCGACCTCGCCGCCTGGTCGGGGCGGGCGCTCGGCGCCGGATTCGTCCAGCTCAACCCGTTGCACGCGGCGGTGCCCGGCACCCCGGCCGCACCCACCGACCCCTCGCCCTACCGCCCCTCCTCGCGCCGCTTCCCCGACCCCGTCCATCTGCGGGTCGAGGACGTGCCCGAATACGCCCACCTGCGCGGCGCCGCCCGCGAGCGCGTCGACCAGCTGCTGGAGGCCGCGGCCGGCTTGCGTACGTCGGTATTACGGGACGGCGCGCTCATCGACCGGCACGCGGTGTGGGCCCTCAAGAGCGAGGCCCTGGAGCTGGTGCGCACCGTGCCGCTCAGCCCCGGCCGGCGCGCCGCCTACTGCGACTTCCTCGCCGAACGGGGCCAGGCCCTGGAGGACCACGCCCTGTGGTGCGCGCTCGCCGAGGCCCACGGTCCCGAGTGGCGTACCTGGCCCGACCAACTGGCCGACCCGCGCTCGGCGGGCACCGACCGCGCGCGCGGGGAGCATCTGGACCGGGTCGACTTCCACTGCTGGCTCGCCTGGCTGACCGACGTCCAGCTCGCCGCCGCCCAGCGCGCGGCGCGCGACGCGGGCATGGACATCGGCCTGGTGCACGATCTGGCCGTCGGGGTGCATCCCTCGGGCGCGGACGCATGGGCGCTGCAGGACGTCTTCGCGTCCGGGATGTCCATCGGCGCGCCGCCGGACGCCTTCAACTCCCGCGGCCAGGACTGGGGCCTGCCGCCCTGGCGCCCCGACGCCCTCGCGGCCACCGGCTACGCCCCGTACCGCGATCTGCTGCGTGGCCTCCTGAGGCATGCGGGCGCGCTCCGTATCGACCATGTGATGGGCCTGTTCCGGCTGTGGTGGGTCCCGGAGGGCCGCGAGCCGACCGAGGGCTGTTACGTCCGCTACGACGCGGAGGCGATGCTCGGCGTGCTCGCGCTGGAGGCGCACCGGGCGGGGGCGGTCGTCATAGGGGAGGACCTGGGGACGGTCGAACCGGGGGTGCGGGAGGAGCTGGCGGCGCGGGGAGTGCTGGGGACGTCCGTGATGTGGTTCGAGCGAGACTACGACGGCGGGGCCGGCCGTCCGGGGCGAGCCCGGCCGCTCGCGCCCGAGGAGTGGCGGGCCGGCTGCCTGGCCACCGCCACGACCCACGACCTGCCGAGCACGGCCGCCCGCCTCACCGGCGACCACATCGAGCTCCGGCACCGTCTGGGGCTCCTCACCCGCCCGCCGGCGGAGGAGCGGGCCGCGGAGGCGGTCGAGGTCGCCGAGTGGCTGGCGCTGCTGGGACGGCTGGGCCTGCTGCCGGAGGGGCCGGGCGACGAGGAGGCCGCGATCAAGGCCGTCCACCGCTTTCTGCTGCGCACCCCGGCCATGATGGTCGGCGTCTGGCTCCCGGACGCGGTGGGGGACCGCCGGCCGCAGAATCTGCCGGGAACGTGGGACGAGTACCCCAACTGGCGGCTGCCCATCGCTGACGCGCGGGGGCGCGCGGTCTCGTTGGAGGAGCTGGTGGCCTCGCCGCGCCTGCACGCGCTGATGGCCGAGGTGGCCCGACTCACCCCTGGTGCCGCCTCCCTTAGGGCCACCCCGCGCACGCGGGGCGCGGGGGCGTCCGATAGTTTGAGTGTGTGAGCAACAAGGTCAAAAAGAACGCCGTGCGCGCCGGTGCCGTCATCGCCGCGACGACGGTGATGCTGCTGATGTCGTCCCCCGCGTTCGCGCTCACCCGCGACGACGGTGACGACCCGGGTCCGGGCCTGAGCGTGGCCGAGACGCTGGGCCTCTACGTCGCCGCTCCGATCATCCTCTTCCTGGTGATCGCGGGTCTGGTGATCGCGGGAGACAGGAAGTCCCGTAAGCAGACCGACTGAGGAGTCGGACCGACGACGAGTCGCGATCATTCGACGAAGCGCTGAGACGCCGCTGCAAGGGCGCCTCCGGTCATCCGGCCGGGGGCGCCCTTGCCGTTGCGACACACCCCTTGCGCGCCAAGTCCGAGCGCGTCACGGCGAGTTCACCGCGGGCCACCCGAATGCCGCGGGACATTTATTTTCGCTTTAACCTACGCTGTCGTAACCTACGGAGCCGTAAGTAAAGATCGACCCCTCGTCCCCAGGAGCCCCGCCGTGACCCTCGCCCCCTCAAGCCGCACCGGTCAGGCCGCGTGGAGCGACACTCAGCTCCTGTACGCGCTCGAAGAGGTCGTCGAGACCGAACTCAACCGGCATCTGAATGTCGCCAAGGAATGGATGCCGCACGAGTACGTGCCATGGAGCGACGGCCGGAACTTCGACGGGATCATGGGCGGCGAGGCATGGGCGCCCGACCAGTCCAAGGTCAGCCAGGTCGGCCGGATCGCGCTCGTCGTCAACCTCCTCACCGAGGACAACCTCCCCAGCTACCACCACGAGATCGCCACCCTGTTCGGGCGCGACGGCGCGTGGGGCACCTGGGTGCACCGCTGGACGGCGGAGGAGGGGCGGCACGGCATCGTCATGCGGGACTATCTGCTCACCACCCGGGCCGTCGACCCGGTCGAGCTGGAGCGGTTCCGGATGCAGCACATGTCGGAGGGGTTCGAGTCCGACAACCGGCACAGCATGCTGCACACCGTCGCGTACGTCGCCTTCCAGGAGCTGGCCACCCGCATCTCGCACCGCAACACCGGCCACCACTCCGGTGACCCGGTCTGCGACCGGATGCTGGCCCGGATCGCGACCGACGAGAACCTGCACATGATCTTCTACCGGAACCTGCTCGGGAAGGCGTTCGAGCTCGCACCCGACCAGACCATGGGCGCTGTCCGTGACGTGGTGGTCAACTTCCGCATGCCGGGCCACGGCATGCCCGGCTTCGAGCGCGCCGCCGCCCAGATGGCGATCGGCGGCATATACAACCTCCGTATCCACCACGACGACGTGCTGCAGCCCGTGCTCCGCTACCTCAAGGTCCTGGAGATCGGCGGCCTCGGCCCCGACGGGCTCAAGGCGCAGGAGGAGCTTGGCCTGTACATGGGCGGTCTGGACGACCAGGCCACCAAGTTCGACGAGCGGCGCGAGGCGCTGCTGGCCCGCCGCAGGGCCCGTGCCGAACAAGGTTGATCACTCTGACACCATCGGGTGATGGTCGAACATTCATCGCAGGGGACGTCCGGCGCGGCGCCCGGTGAAACGCCCGGTGCGGCCGGCGAGGCGGCCGTGGCGGCCGAGTTGAAGGCCGCGGCGGCGGCCGGTGCGCCGGGCGCGTACCGGGCCTACGCCGAACTCCTCACCGGGCGGGGGCAGCTGGACGAGGCCCTGCCCTGGTGGGCCAGGGCCGCCGACGCCGGCGACGCGGACGCCTCGCGCACACTCGCGATCTGCCACAAGGACCGCGGCGACTCCCCCGAGGCCGAGCGGTGGTACCGCACCGCCGCCGACCGCGACGGCGGCTGCGCCTTCGGGCTCGCCCGGCTGCTGCAGGAGTCCGGCGACACCGCCGGCGCCGAGGAGTGGTACGGGCGCGGGGCCGCGCTCGGCAGCGTCGAGTGCAAGACCAACGGCGCCGTGATGCTGGCCGCCCGGGGCGAGTGGGACACCGCCCTGGAGCGGCTGGCCGAGGCGTCCGCCGAGGGCGACGGCGTCGCCACCCGCACCCGCCAGGTCATCGAGGCCATACTGGCGGACCTGGCCGACTGGAGCGAGACCCTCGCCGAGGCGGAGGCCGACGGCGACCCCGAGGCCGCGTACGAGGCGCTGCGGGACCTTCTGGACCCCGACCGGAAGGGCATGTTCGACACCTACCCCCATATGGTCGCCGAGGCCGAGGCGCTCTACGCCAGGGCGGCGGCCATCGGCAGCGCCAAGGCGCTCGTCGACCAGGCCATCCTCGTCGCGCGCGACGACAGCCGCTGGGAGGAGGCCCACGCCCTCGCCGAGCGCGCCCATGCGCTGGGGTACGACGGTGCGGCGTATGTGCTGGGCGTCTGGTCGGAGGAGCGCGGTGAGCTGCGGGCCGCTGAGGAGTGGTACCGCAAGGCCGACGAGGCCGACGACGGCCACATCTGGGCCTGCTTCAACCTCGGCATGCTGTGCAAGCGCCAGCGGCGGCTGGACGAGGCGGAGCGGTGGCTGCGGGCCACCGGCGTCGACGAGGAGGACCCGGATCCGTTCGACGAGAGCGAGGAGCGGATCGTCACGGCGCTGGAGGACATCGCGGCGATCCGCGCCGACCCCGCCCGGCAGCCCCCCGAGGAGTGGCGGGAGCGCCTCCCCGCGCTGGCGGTCCGCGCGGAAGAGGGCGGCCCGGACGCCTGGTTCGACTACGCCGACGCCCTCGACCGGCTCTACCGGCTCCCCGAGGCCGCCGCGTGGTACCGCAAGGCGGGCACCCCGCGCGCCCTGCTCGACCTCGGCCGGATGCTGTACGAGGTGGGCGGCGCCAAGGGGATACGGATGGTGCGGTACTACGAGCCCGCGGCGGCCGAGGGCGACGCCGGGGCCGCGTACGACATCGGCCGCATCCACGACGAGGCCGGGGACAAGCGCACCGCCGAGGTCTGGTTCCACCGGGCGGCGGACCTCGGCCACGGCCGCGCCGCGTGGTGGCTCGGCCGGACCTCGGAGGAGCGCGGCGGCGATCCGCAGCAGGCCGAGCGCTGGTACATCCGCGCCGCCAGGGCCGGGCTGACCCCGCCCGCCTTCCTGGCCGGGCGCAGCATGGTCCGGCGCGGCGCCCACGCGGACGCCGAACCGCTGCTGCGGGCGGCGTGCGACGGCGACCACATGGAGGCGCCGTACTGGCTCGCCAAGGCGCTGCGCGGGCTGGGGCGGCCCGAGGAGGCCGAGAGCCGGCTGCGCCGCGCGGTGGAGGCGCGTCCGCCGGTCCTGCGCCAGTACGGCGGCATGGCCCGGCTGGACCTGCCCGACCCTCGCCTCGATCTGGCCGAGGTCCTGGTCGAGCTGGGCCGGGACGAGGCGGCGGGCGAGTCGCTGGCGGAGGTCTTCGCGGAGTCGCCCCGGCACCGCACCGCCCACCGCCTGGCGGGCGGTATCGCGCGGCGGCGCGGAGACCTTGAGGCGGCGGCCCGGCACTATGAGGAGGCCGCGGAACATGACCCCGACGGCGAGGCCGGTATGAGCCTGACCAAAATCCGCGCCCTCCTGACCCACGTGACCCACCCCCACTGAGGCGTCGCCGCGTGCGGGCCCGGGGCCAATCCCCCACCCCGCTCCTTCCCGAAACCGGGTGCAAGCCCCTGACCCCTCGCCGCGCGGCGGCAGATCAGTCGGTTTATGGGCAATCGTCCTGCGAGGCGGGACGGGTGGGCACAAAACGGCCACCGGCCCGCACCCGGCGACGAAACCTTGGCCGTGGACGGCCTGGCCGGTGGGGGCCACCGGGGTGCACGGGGCGATGAGACCTCGGTTCAGCGGGGGCCGCCTCGGTGTGGGCCGGGGCGGGTTACCGGGTGGGGGCCGGTGCGGGCCACCGGGGTGCAGCGGGCGATGAGACCTCGGTTCAGCGCGGGCCGCCTCGGTGTGGGCCGGGGCGGGTTACCGGGTGGGGGCCGGTGCGGGCCACCGGGGTGCACGGGGCGATGAGACCTCGGTTCAGCGCGGGCCGCCTCGGTGTGGGCCGGGGCGGGTTACCGGGTGGGGGCCGGTGGCCGGTTGTGCCCACCCGTTCCGCCCCGCGTAACGATTATTGCCACAACCGGGGAGTGGGGCCCCGCGCCGCCGTGCGGGCCGCACAGGCCCGCACGGCGGCGCGCGCCGAGTCAGCCTGCGGCGGCGGCGTCCGCCGCCTGCGCCTTCAGCGCACGCTCCACGCCCGCCCGCGACTCCGTCACCAGCCGCCGCAGGGCCGGCGGCGGCTCGGCGGAGGCGAGCCATGCGTCGGTGGCGTCCAGCGTGTCCTGGGAGACCTGGAGCGCCGGGTAGAGGCCGACCACGATCTGCTGCGCCATCTCATGGCTGCGGCTTTCCCAGACGTCCTTCACCGCGGCGAAGTACTTCTCCGTGTAGGGGGCCAGCAGCTCCCGCTGGTCGGTCTGGACGAAGCCGCCGATGACCGCCTCCTGCACCGCGTTCGGCAGCTTGTCGTCCTCGACGACCGACGCCCAGGCCTTCGCCTTGGCCTCCTCCGTCGGGCGCGCGGCGCGCGCCGTGGCGGCGTGGCGCTCGCCCGCGGAGGTCTTGTCGCGCTCCAGCTCCGCCGTGATCGCCGCTTCGTCGGCGCGGCCGGTCGCCGCGAGCCGCTCCAGCAGCGCCCAGCGCAGCTCGGTGTCGATGGCCAGGCCCTCGATGGTCTCGGTGCCGTCCAGCAGCCCGGAGACCAGGGCGAGCTGGTCGTCCGTACGGGCGGTGGCGATGAACGCCCGCGCCCAGGCGAGCTGGTGGTCGCTGCCGGGGGCCGCCGCCCGCAGGTGTTCGAGCGCGGCCTCGGTCCACTCGGCCAGGCCCGTCTCGCGCCAGTCGGGCGCCGCGTACAGGTCCAGGGCGAGCTTCAGCTGGCGGTGCAGCGACTGGACGACGCCGATGTCCGACTCCTTGGCGATGCCGGACAGGACCAGCGCGAGGTAGTCGCGGGTGGGCAGCTCGCCGTCGCGGACCATGTCCCAGGCCGAGGCCCAGCACAGCGCGCGCGGCAGGGACGCCTCGAAGTCGCCGAGGTGCTCGGTGACGACGGCCAGCGACTCCGGGTCGAGCCGCACCTTGGCGTAGGTGAGGTCGTCGTCGTTGAGCAGGATCACGGCGGAGCGCTTCCTGCCGGTCAGCTCCGGCACCTCGGTCAGCTCGCCGTCCACGTCCAGCTCGATCCGCTCGGAGCGGACCAGCTTGCCGGTCGCGTCGAGGTCGTACAGGCCGATGGCGATGCGGTGCGGGCGCAGCGTCGGCTCGCCCTTGGCGCCGGGCGGCAGCGCGGGGGCCTCCTGGCGTACCGCGAAGGAGGTGATGGTGCCGGAGTCGTCCGTCTCGATCCGGGGCCGCAGGATGTTGATGCCGGCCGTCTCCAGCCACTTCTTCGACCAGGTCCTCAGATCGCGGCCGCTGGTCTCCTCCAGCGCGCCGAGCAGATCGGACAGCCGGGTGTTCCCGTACGCGTGGCGCTTGAAGTACGCCTGGACGCCCTGGAAGAACTCGTCCATGCCGACGTAGGCGACGAGCTGCTTGAGCACGCTCGCGCCCTTCGCGTACGTGATCCCGTCGAAGTTGACAAGGACGTCGTCGAGGTCGTGGATCTCGGCCATGATCGGGTGGGTGGACGGCAGCTGGTCCTGCCGGTAGGCCCACGTCTTCATGGAGTTGGCGAAGGTCGTCCACGCGTGCGGCCACTTGCTGCCCGGCGCGTGGGCCTGGCAGGCGATGGAGGTGTAGGTGGCGAACGACTCGTTCAGCCACAGGTCGTTCCACCACTCCATGGTGACCAGGTCGCCGAACCACATATGGGCCAGCTCGTGGAGGATGGTATCGGCGCGCGTCTCGTACGCCGCGTCCGTGACCTTGGAGCGGAAGACGTACTGGTCGCGGATGGTGACCGCGCCCGCGTTCTCCATCGCGCCGGCGTTGAACTCGGGCACGAAGAGCTGGTCGTACTTGGCGAACGGGTACGCGTAGTCGAACTTCTCCTCGAACCACTCGAAGCCCTGCCGCGTCACCTCGAAGATCGCGTCCGAGTCGAGGAACTCGGCGAGCGAGGGACGGCAGTAGATGCCGAGCGGCACCGACCGGCCGTCCTTCTCGTACGAGCTGTGCACGCTGTGGTACGGGCCGACGATGAGCGCCGTGACGTAGGTGGACAGGCGCGGCGTCGGCTCGAAGCGCCAGACGTTGTCCTTGGGCTCCGGCGTCGGCGAGTTGGAGATCACCGTCCAGCCCTCGGGCGCCGTCACGGTGAACTGGAAGGTGGCCTTCAGGTCCGGCTGCTCGAAGCTGGCGTACACCCGGCGCGCGTCCGGCACCTCGAACTGGGTGTAGAGATACGCCTGCTGGTCCACGGGATCGACAAAGCGGTGCAGCCCCTCACCGGTGTTGGTGTACGCGCAGTCCGCGACGACCCGCAGCTCGTTGCGCCCGGCCAGCAGGGCCGGCAGCGCGATCCGGGAGTCCTTGAAGACCTTGGCGGGGTCGAGCGCGTCGCCGTTGAGCACCACCTCGTGCACGGTGGGCGCCACCAGGTCGATGAACGACTCCGCGCCCGCCTCGGCGGCGTCGAAGCGCACCGTGGTCACCGAGCGGTAGGTGCCACCCTCCTGCGCGCCGCTCAGGTCCAGATCGATTTCGTACGCGTCCACGGTGAGGAGGCGCGCCCGCTGCTGCGCCTCCTCCCTCGTGAGGTTGGTGCCAGGCACGTCGGCTCTCTCCCGTTCGTCATGTGCGGTACGCCATGCGTCAGGCGGATTGCCATCCTCGCACGTCGGAACCGGTCATCGCCGGTACACCAGCTTGTCCACGAGCAGGAAGCGCAGGGTGAACCCCGCGACGAGACCGATGGCCGTGGCGGGGAGCGCGGACAGGCCGAACGCGGAGACGAGCACCATCATCAAGGGGATGCGGGCGATCAGATCGGCGTTGCCGAGCAGCGCGAAGCCGGTGAGCCGCGCCCCGCGTGGGCGCTCGGCGCGGTGGCGGCGGTGGAGCAGCGTGTCGACGAGGGCGAAGTTCCACAGCAGCCCGGCCTGGTTGGCGATGATCTCCGCGGGCACATAGTGCATGCCTGCCGTCTCGGTGAGCAGCCACAGCACGGCCAGGTTGGGCAGGAAGCCGGACGCGCCGATGAGGGCGAAGAGGAGGAGCCTGAGGCGGGCGTCGTCCCCGGCGCGCAGATAGGCCAGGTGGCGCAGGAAGCGCAGGCCCTCGCGGAGGGTGGACTTCGACTCGCCCGCGTAGCGCTCGCCGAAGTCGAACGGGACTTCGCTCACCCCCCGGGGGCGGCAGCGCACGGCCAGTTCGAGCAGGATCTTGTAGCCCAGGGGGCGCGGCCCGGCGCCCTGTGCCGCCGTACGGGCAACCGCCTCCCGGCGGATCGCGAAGAAGCCGCTCATGGGGTCGGAGATGCCGCGCAGGGCGCGCGGGAAGAGGGCCTTGGCGACGGTGGTGGAGGTGCGGGAGACCGCTTGCCGGTAGCGGCCGGCCAGGCCCCGGCGGCTGCCCCCGGCCGTGTACCGGCTGGCGACGACCAGCTCGGCCCCGGCCTGTACGCCCGCCGCGACGAGTTCGGGGACCAGCTCGGGCGGGTGCTGGAGATCGGCGTCCATGACGACGATCCAGGGCGCGGTGGTGCGGGCGATGCCCTCGACGACCGCGCCGCCGAGGCCGCCGTCGGCGCGGGCGCGGTGGTGGACGGAGACCGGGACCGGGCAGTGCCGGGCGGCTTCGGCGATCACCTCGGGGGTGCGGTCGGTGGAGTCGTCGACGAACAGCACGTCGTACGGGGTGCCGTCGGGGACGGCGGCGGTGATCCGGGCGAGCAGCGCCTCGATGTTGTCGGCCTCGTTGAAGGTGGGGATGACGAGCGATACGGCCGGGGCGGTCGGGGCCAGTGGGGCCGGAATGTGGGCATGCGGCGGTGGCACGGGCACGCTGGCGGTCACTGCGTTCTCTCCCTTTTTTTGGGCTCGGTTCGCCTCCGGGGCGCCTTAGCCTCCCCCAGCCTTCGGCCGGGGGTGCCCCCTGT
>NZ_JBEXFG010000004.1:51653-207324 GCF_040606675.1 Streptomyces sp. NPDC005393
TCGACGGTCGACCGTGCTCGGCCACTCGTTCCTCGCGGCCTGCGCGCGCTCTCCCTTACGACAGCGGCGCGCCCCTTCGGCTCACTCGCCTCCGGTTTTTCGCGGCTCGGTTCGCCTCCGGGGCGCCTTAGCCCCTGTCGACGGTCGACCGTGCTCGGCCACTCGTTCCTCGCGGCCTGCGCGCGCTCTCCCTTACGACAGCGGCGCGCCCCTTCGGCTCACTCGCCTCCGGCTCCGCGCTGTTCAGATGCGCGCCGACGTGGGAGGTCAGCTCCCAGTCGTTGCGCCCGGTGTACTCGCGCCAGACCGCCCGCACGGCCGCGGCGCCGAGGACCAGGGAGTAGACGGGGGTGCCGAGGACGAGCTGGGCGTAGTGCCGCAGCCGGATCCTGACGCCGTACTGCCTGCCGAAGTCGTGCAGCGCGGCGCATTCGAAGGCCATCATCGCGGCCATGGGCAGCACCGGCAGCCACGCGAAGAGCGCCGCGGGCAGCGGGATTCCGCCCGCCACCGCCACGCCCGCGCCGATTGGCACGGCCACCCCGCTGAACGCCTGGAGGAAGGGGGTGGTGAGGGTGTAGCGGGCCAGCACGCGCTGCCCGAAGCCGGGCAGCCGGCGCCACTCGCCCTTCCGCAGGACCTGCAGAAAGCCCTGGTTCCAGCGGGTGCGCTGCTTGTAGAGGGCGACCAGGGAGCCCGGTGTCTCCTCACGGGTGACGAGCGCCGCGTGATAGGCCACCTGGACCTTGGCGCCGCCGCTGGAGAGCCGTACGCCCAGGTCACAGTCCTCGGCCAGGCAGTCGCCGTCCCAGCCGCCGGTGGCGCGCAGCAGATCGGCTCGTACGAAGACAGTATTGCCGCCGAGCGGAATGAACCCCTTTCTGGCGTGTAAATGCAATCGGCTGCGGAACCAGAAGAAATACTCGAGACAATTGCGCAGTGCGTACCAGCTGCTCTCGTAGTTCATCAGCTGGACGCCGCCCTGTACCACATCCGTGCGTCTGCCGTCCCCTTCATCGCGGTGGAAGGCGAAGTCGACATGGGTGAGGAGTTCGGGATGAACGATGTCCTCCGCGTCGAAGACCCCGATGATCTCGCCGCGGCAATGCGGCAGCGCGGTATTCATCGCCCGCGGTTTGTTCTTCCGCTCATGGTGGTCGGTGACGACCTTCACCCGGTCGGGATGGACGGTGGCGAGCCGGTGTGCGATGGCGGCGGTGCCGGGGTCGTCATGACCGACGATCACCACGATCTCGAAGTCCGGATGGTCGATGCGGAGCATCCGCTCGACGGTATGGGCCAGCACGGCCTCCTCGTGCCGGGCCGGGACCAGCAGTGAGAAGGTCAACCGGTGTTCGCCGTCGGGCTCGGCGAACGCGGTGGCTTCGAGGGTCTCGGGCGTGCGCCAGGCATGCATCATCCACCACAGCGTGATGGCGGCCGACGCCATGAGCACCAGCGACACGAACAACAACACGGCGGAAAGCGCCATGGAATTCCCCCCAATGGATTCCAGCGGTGCTCCGGCGAAACAGGACGAGACCGTAGCATCCGATTTTCCCGGGCGTCAATTACGGATTGTGTTGTTCCGTATTCGCGGGACATCGCCGGCCGACCGGAACATGTCGCCGCTCTGAAACCGGGAATTTATCTGCCCGTTATGGTTCGCTGGTGTTCTGGAAAGCCGTGCCGACGGTGTTCTGAGGGGGGTTCCGTGGGGTACGTCACATTGCCCGTGGAAGAGGGTTCGTCCGCGCGTTCCATGGGCACGGCGGATACGCCTGTGCCCAGGGTGCGGAGATTACGCACCGGCCGCACGCCGGACCTCGCACTTCTGCTGCCGGTGGTGATGCTCGCTGTGGCGGTCCGCGCCTGGAACATCGGCGGACTGCCCTTTCCCAATGACGACGAGGGCACCTATCTGGCGCAGGCGTGGGCAGTACAGCATGGGGAGGGCCTGGCCCACTACACGTACTGGTACGACCACCCACCGCTCGGCTGGACGCAATTGGCCGCCCTGTCCTGGCTGCCGTCCTGGCTCCTGCCGGACCTGCCGACCTTCGTCCAGGGCCGGATCGCCATGCTGCCCGTCGCCGCCGCCACCACCGCCCTGACCTGCCTGGTCGCCCGCCGCGGCGGGCTGAACCGCTGGGCGGCCACGGGCGCCGCCCTGCTCTACGCCCTCTCGCCGCTCTCGGTGACCCTGGGCCGGCAGATCTACCTCGACAACTTCGCCGTCCTGTGGGTGCTGGCCGCCTTCGCCTACGCCCTGTCCCCGCGCCGTCATCTGTGGCACCACGTCGGCGCGGGTGTCTGCCTCGCGATCGCGATCCTGTCCAAGGAGACCATCGCCGTCGTCCTGCCCGCCGTGGTCGTCGCGCTCTGGCAGGGCAGCCACCGCAGGACGCGCACCTTCTCCATCGCGGGCTTCGCCTCCGGACTGCTGGGCATCACCCTGCTCTATCCGCTGTACGCCCTGCTCAAGAACGAGCTGCTGCCGGGCGCCGGCCATGTCTCGCTGCTCGGCACGCTCAAGTTCCAGCTGGCCGGGCGGGCCGGCACCGGCTCGATGTTCCGCTCCGGGACCGAGGCCCACACGCTGGTACGGCAGTGGCTCGAGGCCGACCCCGTCCTGCCGCTGGCGGGGCTGGCCGCCACCCTCGTCGTCCTCGCCCTGCCCCGGCGGTCGGGGCTGCGGCTGCGCGGCCCGGCCCTGGCCGCCCTGCTGCTCGCCGCCGTCGCGATGCGGCCCGGCGGCTATCTGCCGAAGATGTACGTCATCCAACTGCTGCCGTTCCTCGCCATCGCCCTGACCGCGGTGGCCCAGGCGGCCGTTGCCGCGCTGCCCGCCGGGCGCCTCGCCCGCGGTGCGCGGGGCGTACGCGGCGTACGCGGCGTACGCGGCGTACGCGCCGTCGCCGCCGCGCTGCTGCTGACCGCCGCCGCCCTGCTGATCGCCCCGCCCTGGTCCCGTACCGACCGCCACAACGCCACCACGGCCGAGACCGACGCCTACTACGACGCCGCCCGCTGGCTGCGCGACGGCAATATCCCGCACCCGGCCGACACCCGCATGGTCGTCGACGGAGTGCTGTGGCTCGACGCCGTCGACAGCGGTCTGCGACCGGGCACCGGAGCCATCTGGCACTACAAGGTCGACCAGGACCCGGCCATCGCCAAGACCCTGCCGCACGGCTGGCGCGACATCGACTACGTCGTCTCCACGCCCGCCCTGCGCGGCGAGCGGGACAACCCGCAGATGCCGACGATCGCCGACCTGCTCCGCCACTCGACGCCCGTCGCGACCTTCGGCGAGGGCGGCGGCCGCATCGACATCCTCAAGACCCGGAACGAGACCCGGAACCGGCCCGGGAACTGAGGCCGCACGGCCCGGGAAACCACCGATCAGTCCAACAGGAGGGGAACCCATGAGGAGACCGAGCCCACCCCGAAAGGCCGGACGACGAAGGGCAGGCCGACTGCTGGCCGCCCTGCTCACCGCCCTGGCGTCCGTCGTCCTCGCCCTGTCCCCGCCCGACCCCGACGCCCGGGCCGCCGCGAAGGCCGCGCCCAACCTCATCACCAACCCCGGTCTGGAGAACCTCGGCGCCGACGGCTTCCCCACCTGCTTCGAGAAGTCCGGCTACGGCGACAACGACCACACCTTCACCGTCACCGGCGCCGCCGGCGCCCACAGCGGCGGCCACGCCGTCGAACTGACCATCACCCGCCTCGCCTCCGGCGACCGCAAGATGATGATGCTGGAGAACGACTGCGCCCCGGCCGTCGTCCCGGACCACCAGTACGACGTGTCGGCCTGGTACCGCACCACCTCGCCGAACACCGTCATCACGCTCTTCCGGCACGACGCCGCCGGCGGCTGGACCTGGTGGACCGATCTCAAGACGCTCCCCGTCACCTCCGACTACGCGCGCGCCGAGGTCCGCACCCCGCCCGTCCCCGCCGGCACCGACCGGATCACCTGGGGCATCACCCTCTACGGCACCGGCACCCTCGCCACCGACGACTACGCCATGACCGACGCGACCGTCCCCGGCCCCGAGGAACCGGTCTGCGCCCCCGAGGACACCAGCCTCGCCTGCGACGGCCGCTGGACCGTCCTCGACATGCCCTCCCCGGTCCGGGCCATCCACTCGGTCCTGCTCAACAACGGCAAGGTCCTGCTCATCGCGGGCTCCGGCAACGACCGCGACGCGTTCAAGGCCGGGACCTTCAAGACCACCGTGTTCGACCCCGCGACCGACACCTTCACCGACATCCCCACCCCCGACGACTTCTTCTGCGCCGGGCACGTCCAGCTCCCGGACGGCCGCGTCCTGGTCATGGGCGGCAACAAGGACTACGCGGCGCTCGACGGCAGCGTCAGCTACAAGGGCCTGAAGACCTCGTACGTCTTCGATCCCGCCACCAACCGTTACACCCGCACCAACGACATGATCGCCGGACACTGGTACCCCTCGGCCACCGCCATGGGCAACGGCGACGTCACCTCCTTCGGCGGCCTCGACGAGACCGCGAACGGCACCGTCCTCAACGAGCGCTTCGACCACACCACCGGTGCCTGGAAGGGCTGTTGCGAGAAGCAGACCTGGAGCTTCTGGGGCCTGTACCCGGCGATGATCCTGCTCCAGGACGGCCGCCTCTTCTACACCGGCAGCCATGTCTTCGGCGTCGGACTGCCCGGCACCGGCGCATCCCTCTACGACTACGACATGGGCACCATCACCGACGTACCCGGGCTGCGCCGCAAGGATGAGCGCGACGAGTCGATGAGCGTACTGCTGCCCCCGGCCCAGGATCAGCGGGTGCTCACCGTGGGCGGCGGCAACCACACCATCACCGAGAACGCCCACCGCCTCACCGACCTCATCGACCTCAAAGCCGACGACCCCGCGTACGTCCCGGGCCCCGATCTGCCGCACGGCCACTACGAGGACGGCACCGCACAGACCGGCGAGGAGGGCAAGGTCTACGTCTCCACCGTGATCCTCCCGGACGGCAAGGTCCTGGAGACCGGCGGCGCCCTGCACACCTACCGCGAGAAGCCGGTCTTCGAGGCGTCGCTGTTCAACCCCGCCTCGGGCGCCTTCGAGCCGGGCCTGGCCACCGACCCGGTCCCGCGGACCTACCACTCCTCGTCGCTGCTCCTGCCCGACGGACGGGTGCTGAGCGTCGGCAACAACCCCGGCGACGGCTCCTTCGACCGCCGGATCTCGATCTACGAGCCGCCGTATCTCTTCCGCGGCGCGCGGCCGCGCATCACCTCGGCCGCGTCCGGTGAGTGGGCGTACGGCTCGACACAGCGCATCACCGTGGACAGGCCGGTGACCAAGGCGTCGCTGATCCGGCCCGCGGCCGTCACCCACTCCTCCGACCCCAACCAGCGCTATGTCGACCTGCCGATGACCGTGGCCGGCGGCAACACCATCGACCTCAACCTCACCAGCAACCCCAACCTCGCGCCGCCCGGCTGGTACATGCTCTCCGTCGTGGGCGCGGACGGCGTCCCCTCGGCCTCCCGCTGGGTGCACATCGGCGGCGAGACGGCCGCCACCGCCCACACCCAGCCGTTCGCCGACGATCCGTCCGCCGCGCCCAAGCCGAAGAAGCAGCGGGGCGCCAGGGCGGTGACCCTGGCCGAGGGGTACGACGGGTGCGACCACACCTACGGCACGGGCGACCAGTGCGTGCCGTGGAGGTTCCCCCGTGGCGTGGCCAAGGCCGACCGCTGCGCATGGCTGCTCGCGCGCGGATACGGCGCCATGAAGACCCACGGCCGTGACCGCCACCGCCTCGACCGCAACCGCGACGGCACGGCCTGCGGCCGCGGCGACTGAACCAGTAAAGGCCCCGTGGGAGCGGCCTCGGCCGCTCCCACGGGGCCCGGGATGAAGCGCGCCCCGGGTATCAGCCCAGGTCGGCCGCCACCAGCTCGGCGATCTGCACGGCGTTCAGCGCCGCGCCCTTGCGCAGATTGTCGTTGGAGAGGAAGAGCGCGAGACCGTGCTCGACCGTCTCGTCCACCCGGATCCGGCCCACAAAGCTCGGGTCCTGGCCGGCGGCCTGGAGCGGGGTCGGGATCTCCGAGAGGGCCACGCCCGGGGCGCCGGCCAGCAGCTCGTACGCGCGCTCCACGCTGATCGGGCGCTCGAAGCGGGCGTTCACCTGGAGCGAGTGGCCGGTGAAGACCGGGACGCGGACACAGGTGCCGGAGACCTTGAGCCCGGGGATCTCCAGGATCTTGCGGCTCTCGTTGCGGAGCTTCTGCTCCTCGTCGGTCTCGTGCCGGCCGTCGTCGACGATCTTCCCGGCCATCGGGAGCACATTGAACGCGATCGGGCGGGCGTAGACGCCCGGCTCGGGGAACTCGACGGCCTCGCCGTCGTGGGTGAGCTCGGCCGCGCGGTCGGCGGTCTTGCGGACCTGGCCGTCGAGCTCGGCGACGCCGGACAGCCCGGAGCCGGAGACGGCCTGGTAGGTGGTGGCCACCAGGGCGGTGAGACCGGCCTCCTCGTGCAGCGGGCGCAGCACCGGCATGGCGGCCATGGTGGTGCAGTTCGGGTTGGCGATGACGCCCTTGGGGCGGTCCACGGCCGCGTGCGGGTTGACCTCCGCGACGACCAGCGGAACCTCGGGGTCCATCCGCCAGGCGGAGGAGTTGTCGATCACGACGGGGCCCTGGGCGGCGACCTTCTCGGCCAGCGCCTTGGAGGTGGCGCCACCCGCGGAGAAGAGCACGATGTCCAGACCGGAGTAGTCGGCCGTGGCCGCGTCCTCGACGGCGATCTCGGTGCCGCGCCACGGGAGCGTACGGCCCGCCGAGCGGGCGGAGGCGAAGAGCCGCAGCTGCTCGGCCGGGAAATCGCGCTCGGCGAGAATCCTGCGCATCACTCCGCCGACCTGGCCGGTCGCTCCGACGATTCCGATCCTCATATCTACCCTTTTCCTTGGTCGTGCCTGTTCCGGGCGCCTACCCGCCGACCAGTCTCTCAGGCTGTGACGTAACCGGCTCGTGACTTTTCCCGCATCCGGCTTCCCGGCCGCATGAACACCCGGTGAGCGGAAGACTGCCGGTTCACCAGCGCGCGATGACTGTTTGCTCCCGCCAAGATCCACGTGTCGATTTCGGCGACGGGCGTTGCCACGTCGTTTACGCGCAGGCCATCCCCGAAGCCAACGATCCGAAGTGAAGGGCAGCGCCGACTGCCCGCCGCTTCCGCGTATCTACTCGGGGAGATCGCGTATGTCCCGCATACGGTCCGCCGCCTCCGCTCTCGATCGTCGCACCTTCCTCGCCGCCACCGCCGCCACGGGTGTCACGACCGGTCTCGGGATCGCCTTCGGACCCGCCAGCGGCTCGGCGGACGCCTCGCAGCCCGCCACCGTGCGCGCCGCGGGCCGCCGGGTGGTCACCGCCCCCGCCGCGCCCTCCAAGGCCGGTACGACGCTGGAGACGTTCTCCGCCGCGCGCACCGGCACCGGCTACCGCCG
This sequence comes from Streptomyces sp. NPDC005393, assembly GCF_040606675.1. Taxonomy (NCBI): domain Bacteria; kingdom Bacillati; phylum Actinomycetota; class Actinomycetes; order Kitasatosporales; family Streptomycetaceae; genus Streptomyces; species Streptomyces sp. NPDC005393. Next base: position 59,166 of record NZ_JBEXFG010000004.1, read on the forward strand.
GCTCGGCGAGGGCCCGGCCTGGGCCCGTAAGGTGCGCACCGAGATCACCGGCGCCAAGGGCGGCCGCGAGGACCGGCGCACCGCGCTCGCCTCCTTCGTCCAGCTGACGGACCTCCACCTCACCGACGTCCAGCACCCGCTGCGCTATGAGTTCCTGCGCTCCGGGCGGACGGGGGCCTGGCGGCCGCACGAGGCGCTGACCGTCGTCGGCGTCGCCTCCCTGATCGAGCGGGTCAACGGGCTGCGTGGCGGGCCCGCCACCGGCGCCCCGCTGTCCTTCGTGATGACCACGGGCGACAACACCGACAACAACTCGAAGATCGAGCTGGACTGGTTCCTGACCTCGATGAACGGCGGCCGGATCGCCCCCAACACCGGCGACCCGCGCCACTACGAGGGCGTGCAGAACAGCGGTCTCAAGGCGTTCTGGCACCCCGAGCAGGCGCTGCGCGACGCCGACAAGCAGCTCGGCTTCCCGCGGATCGACGGTTTCCTCAAGGCGGCGCTGCGCACCGTCAACAGCCCCGGGCTGCGGCTGCCGTGGTATTCGACCATCGGCAACCACGACGATCTGGCGGGCGGCGTCTACTCCTTCGGCGGCGACTACCTCGCGGAGCTGGCCACCGGTAAGCGCAAGCTTGAGATCATTCCGGCCGCCGAGGCCGAGGAGATCTACAAGGGCACGCGCAAGGGCGCCGATCCCCAGGGCAAGGACTTGAAGGCGCTGCTGAAGGCGCACACCAAGCAGATGCGCACCGTCACCCCCGATGAGCGCCGCGCGCCGTTCACACAAGTCGAGTACCTCGCCGCGCACCTCGACCCGGCCCACACCGGGCCCGGCCCGGTCGGCCACGGCTACACCAAGGCCAACCTCGACGAGGGCACTCTCTACTACTCGTTCCGGATCTCCGACGACGTCATCGGCATCAGCCTGGACACCACCGACCCGGGCGGCCACTACACCGGTTCGCTCGGCACGGCCCAACTGCGCTGGCTGGAGCGGACCCTGAAGGCTCACAAGGACGACTACGTCCTGGTCTTCAGCCACCACTACAGCGACAGCATGGGCAACATGAATCGCGACCCGGCCCGGCCGGGCGAGGCCCGCCACGGCGGTGACGAGATCGTCGCCCTCTTCAAGCGCAACCCCCAGGTGCTGGCCTGGATCAACGGCCACAGCCACCAGAACGAGATCACCCCGCACGGCACCTTCTGGGAGATCACCACCGCCTCGCACGTCGACTTCCCCCAGCTGGCCCGGGTCATCGAGGTCGTGGACAACCACGACGGCACGCTGTCCCTGTTCACCACGCTCATCGAGTCGGCCGCCCCGCACCGCACGGACTTCGAGGACCTGTCCCAGACCGGTCTCGCCGCGCTCTACCGCGAGCTGTCCTTCAACGCGCCGGGCGCCAGCCAGAAGCTCGCGGGCGACCCGGACGACCGCAACACCGAACTGCTGCTGCGCAAGGCGTGAGCCGCGGACCGGGCCGCGCGCTCAACGCGGCAGGACGACCACATAGGACGCCGGGTCGCGGTCGGCCGCGGCGATGAGGGCGGTACGGACCACCGCGGCCTGTTCCTCCAGGCACTCCCGGAGCTTCTTCGGGGTGACGCGGACGACCGTGATGCCGAGCCCCTCCAGATGCTCGCGCTTGCGGCCGTACCCGCCGCGCGGGGCGTGCTCGTCGGGGTGCGGCGCCCGCGCGTCGATCTCGACCGCCACGGCCTCCTCCCGCCAGTAGGCGTCCACCCCGCCGAGGCGGGGGCCGCCGGGCAGCCGCAGCTCGACGTTCCACAGCGGCTCGGGCAGGCCGTAGCCGCGGACCATGTCGTACAGCCGCCCCTCGGCGATGGCCCGGCCCTCGGCGAGCAGCGCGTCCACGGCGTCCACGACATGCGGCCGGGACAGCAGCCGGGCCGAGCTCAGCTCCTTGACGACCGTCGCCGCCTCGCAGTGGCCATGGCGTACGGACTCGGTGAGCAGCCTGCGGACCAGGGCGGCGTCGGTGAGCCGGCTGACCGCGTCGGCGAGGGCGCGGGCGACCGGCGCGGTCGGCACCCCGGCCACGTACTGGGGGCTGGGCAGGGTGCCCGCCCGTACGAAGCGGACGAAGCCGGTGGAGCGCAGCCGCCGGGTGCGCGTCACCAGGACGTCGACCCGGTCGAGAGAGGGCAGCGGGGGGGCGGAGGAGAAGTGGTGCAGGGCGAGCGCCGCGAGCCCGGTGATCATCGCCTCGCCGCCGCCGGCCGGCTCCCCGCCGCTCCCCGGCTGCCCGCCGGAGGCCGCCGTCTGGCCGCGGCTCGCGGTGTACAGGAGCGCCGCGAGCAGCCGCTCCTCGCTGGTGGCGGGGCCGGGGTGGAGCAGATGGACGCCCGGCAGAATCTGCTGCCAGGGACCGCCGGCCCGGCAGCGCTCCGCGGCGACGGCTGCGGTCACACCGTGTTCGCGTAGCTGACGTGACGTCAGAACCCGGCGCTGGACGTCCGAGAGGTGGTGGAGGGGGCGGGGTGTCAGCGGCGTGTTGTGGCTCATGCCCCCGCCATTCCCGTCCCCGCTCCACCCGCTAACCGCTGTTACAGACTCGTCGACAAAACTGGACAACACCGCACTAAAGTACGGCAGTTCGAATGCCGAAAGGGTCCCCGCCCCTCTGCCCCGAGCGGCTGCCGGAGCCGTCAGACGGCCGCCCGCGCGTCGCACTCCTGTCCGCGCAGCGCCCGCGCGAGGTCGTCGCGCGCCTCCAGAACCAGCCGCCGCAGCGCGGGCGCCGCGTCCGGACGGCCGGCCAGCCAGGCGTCGGTCGCCTCCAGCGTGGTGGCGTCGCCCTGGGTGCCGGGGAACAGCCCCCGCACGATCGCCATCCCGATCTCGATCGACCGCTCCTGCCAGATCCGCTCGATCACCTCGAAGTAGCGCGGTGCGTACGGCGCCAGCAGCTCCCGCTGGCCCGGCTGGTCGAAGCCGGAGATGGTGGCCTCCACCAGCGCGTTGGAGAGCCGGTCGGACTCCACCAGCGCCTCCCATGCCTCGGCCTTGACCGCGGCCGACGGCCGGGCGGCCAGACAGCGCACCTGGTGCCGCTTGCCGGAGGCGGTGTCGTCACGGGCCAGCTCGGCCGCGATCAACGCCTCGTCGGCCGCCCCGTGCGCGGCGAGCGACGCCAGGAACGTCCAGCGCAGCTCCTGGTCGACATCGAGCCCGTCGATCCTGGCCGTGCCGTCCAGCAGCCCGCGCAGCAGCCGCAGCTCGGCGTCGGCGTCGGCGACCTGGGCGAAGAACCGGGCCCAGGCCAGCTGATGCCCGCTGCCCGGCGCGGCGAGCCGCAGCTCGCGCAGCGCGGCCTCGGCGATCCGGCCGCCCGCCTCCTCACGGCTGCCGGGCGCGGTGTAGTGGTGCAGGGCGGACAGCGCCCATGTCTGGATCATCTGCAGCACGCCGATGTCGGTCTCGGCCCCGGCGAACCTCTCCACCAGCCCGAGGTAGTCGCGGGCGGGCATCAGGGCGTCCCGGGTCATGTTCCACAGCGCGGACCAGCACAGCGCGCGGGCGAGAGGGTCGGCCAGCTCGCCCAGGTGCTCGCGCAGGGTGTCCAGCGAGTCCTCGTCGAAGCGGATCTTGCAGTAGGTGAGGTCGTCGTCGTTGACCAGAATCAGATCGGGCCGCCCGGCCCCGGTCAGCTCGGTGACGACCGTACGGGGGCCGTCGATGTCGACCTCGGCACGGGCATAGCGCACCAGCGCCCCGGCGGCCTCTCCGGCGGGGGCGTCCTTCCGGTAGAGCCCGACGGCGATCCGGTGCGGCCGCAGCGTGCCACGCGGCGGAGCCGCATCATCGGAAACAGTGCTCTCGGCGGCCTCCTGGACCACCGCCAGCTCGGTGATGTGCCCGGCCGCGTCGTACGTCGCCTGCGGGGTGAGCGCGTTGACGCCCGCGGTCTCCAGCCAGGCGCGGGACCAGGCGGCCATGTCCCGGCCCGAGGTCTCGGTGAGCACCGACAGCAGATCGGCCAGCCGGGTGTTGCCGTACGCGTGCCGCTTGAAGTAGCGCCGCGCGCCCTCCAGGAAGGCGTCCTGCCCGGCGTAGGCGACGAGCTGCTTGAGCACGGACGCGCCCTTGGCGTAGGTGATCCCGTCGAAGTTGAGCTTGGCGTCCTCCAGGTCGCGGATGTCGGCCGTGACGGGGTGGGTGGACGGCAGCTGGTCGGCGCGGTAGGCCCAGGACTTACGGCGGTTGGCGAAGGTGATCCAGCCGTCGGTGAAGCGGGTCGCCCCGACCAGCGAGAAGGTCCCCATGAAGTCCGCGAACGACTCTTTGAGCCACAGGTCGTCCCACCACTCCATGGTCACCAGATCGCCGAACCACATATGCGCCATCTCGTGCAGGATGACGTTCGCCCGGCCCTCGTAGGACGCCTGAGTGACCTTGCCGCGGAAGATGAACTCCTCGCGGAACGTCACACACCCCGGGTTCTCCATCGCGCCGAGGTTGTACTCGGGGACGAACGCCTGGTCGTACTTGCCGAAGGGGTACGGGTAGTCGAAGTGGTCGTGGAAGAAGTCCAGACCCTGCTTGGTGACGGTGAAGATGTCGTCCGCGTCGAAGTGCTTGGCGAGCCCCTTGCGGCACAGCGCGCCCAGCGGGATCTCCAGGACCGAGCCGTCGGGGAGCGTGCGGCTGTAGCGGTCCGACTCGTAGTGGTACGGGCCCGCGACGACGGCCGTGATGTACGTCGAGATGGGCTGGGTCGGGGTGAAGCGGGTGATCGCGCCCCCGCCCTCGGAGCCCGCGGGCCCGACCCCGGCGACCGTCCCGTTGCTCAGCACCGTCCAGCCGTCCGGGGCGGTCACCGAGAAGGTGAACGGCGCCTTGAGGTCCGGCTGTTCGAAGTTGGCGAAGACCCGGCGGGCGTCGGCCGGCTCGTACTGGGTGTAGAGATACACCTCGCCGTCCTCGGGGTCCACGAAGCGGTGCAGCCCCTCACCGGTCCTGCTGTACGCGCACTGCGCGTCCACCACCAGCTCGTTCTCGGCGGCGAGCCCGTCCAGCGCGATCCGCGTCCCGTCGAAGACGGCCCCCGGGTCCAGCTCCCGGCCGTTCAGCCGTACCTCGGTCACCGAGGGCGCCAGCAGATCGATGAAGGACCCCGCGCCCGGCTGGGCGCAGCGGAAGCGGACCGTCGTGGTCGAGCGGAAGGTGCGCGGCCCGCGCCCGGTGTGCTCCCCGACCGCCGACCGCAGATCGAGCGCCACCTCGTACGCGTCCACGGCCAGCAGCTTCGCCCGCTCGCGGGCTTCGTCACGGGTCAGATTCTCACCGGGCACGACGTAGCTCCCTCGGCAGTGTCTCGGATATCGGACAGCCGAAATCATGTCACGGTGCACTGACAGGGGGAATCGGGGAATGCGGTCGGATCCCTCCCACGTTGCTTGAAGCAGATACTGATCTTTCAGTATCTGATCTGCAGTATCTGATCCCTGTCTGATTCATCTGCGTGCGCCGAGGAGATACCGTGACCGAGACCGTCAAGACTCCTGCCGACTTCTGGTTCGACCCGCTGTGTCCCTGGGCGTGGATGACCTCGCGCTGGATGCTCGAGGTGGAGAAGGTCCGCCCGGTCGAGGTGCGTTGGCATGTGATGAGCCTGGCCGTACTGAACGAGCCCAAGCTCGATGAGCTGCCCGAGGAGTACCGCGAGCTGATGAAGACCGCCTGGGGCCCGGTCCGGGTCTGCGTCGCCGCCGAGCAGAAGCACGGCAGCGAGGTCCTCGGCCCGCTCTACACCGCCCTCGGCACCCGCTTCCACAACCAGGGCCTGGAGAGGAACCGCGAGACGATCGTCGCCGCCCTGGAGGAGGCCGGTCTGCCCGCCGAGCTCGCGGACGCCGCCGACTCCGACGAGTACGACACCGAGCTGCGCGCCTCCCACAAGGCGGGCATCGACCTGGTCGGCCAGGACGTCGGCACCCCCGTCATCGCCGCCCCGGGCTCGGACGGCGAGCAGGTCGCCTTCTTCGGCCCGGTCGTCACCCCCGCCCCCAAGGGTGAGGCCGCCGCCAAGCTGTGGGACGGCACCCTGCTGGTCGCCTCGACGCCCGGCTTCTACGAGATCAAGCGGACCCGCACGGTCGGCCCGATCTTCGACTGACCGGTGCCGGTGCCGGTGCCGGTGCTCGGGCCGGTGGCGTGGTGCGGGTTTCGTTTCGCGCCTTCGGCGCCTTGAGCATGGGGGCAGGTAGGAGCGGGGCCGGGCCGCGTTGCCGGGCGTCGGGCCGGCGGTGGCGGTGGCCGGTCGCGGCGCCTGCCGTCTGGGGCTTGGCCTGACGCCGGACAGCGGGCTGGGGGTACCTCCGGAAAAAGTGCTTGATGTGAAGCAAGCGTTTTATCAAGCGATTCCATGTGAGGTACCCGGTCCGGCGTCGGCCTGGTGGTCCGGATGGGTCTCAGCCCCCGGCTCGCTGGCACCATCATGGTCACGCTGATGGCCACCAACGCCTGGGAGTCCGCCTGGGACGGTCTGGTCGCCCTCTGGCAGCGGTTCCAGCCCGCCAGGGCCGACGGCATCGGCGACGAGTTCGAGGCGAACCGCGCCGATCTGCTCCTCGCGCGCGAGACGGGCGATGAGGAGTCCGAGGCCGAGCTGACCACCGAATGGCAGGGCCGGGTGCGTCGGCTGCTGGCGGCGCGGCCGGAGGTCGCGGATGAACTGCGCCGCATTCTGGACGAACTGACCCCGCGGCTGCCTGAGCCGCAGCGGCACTCCCACGGGCTGGGCAAGTGAGATGAGGCCATCGCGGGGCTCCAGGAGCTCATCGAACGCCGCGAACGGATGCTCGGACCCGAGCACCCGTTCGTCGTCCAAAACCGTGAGCGGCTCGCCGACTGGCAGGCCGAGGCCGAAGCCCGGCGTTGATCAGCCCTCGCGCCGCGCGACCACGGCGCGCTGCCGCACATAGCCGATGACCGCCAGGGCGATCGTCATCACGGCTGTGGCGTACAGCTGGGTGCGGGTGTCGCTCTCGCGGAGCATCAGCAGCAGCACACCGACTGTCGCGGCCAGTGCGACCCAGGTCAGGTAGGGGAAGAGCCACATCTTTACCACGAGCTTCTCGGGCCCCTCGCGCTCGAGGCGGCTGCGCGTCCGTAGCTGGGCGACGGCGATGAAGCCCCAGACCACCAGCACGGCGGCGCCGACCATGTTGAGCAGCCATTTGAAGATGGTGTCCGGCCACCAGTAGCTGAGCAGCACCGCGACGAAGCCGAAGAGGGAGGAGGCGAGGACGGTGAGGCGGGGTACGCCGGAGCTGACCTTGCCGAGGAAGGCGGGGCCTTCGCCGCGGGTGACCAGGGAGTAGGACATGCGGGAGGCGCCGTAGATGTTGGCGTTCATCGCGGAGAGCAGCGCGACCAGCACGATGACGTTCATGATGTTCCCGGCCGCCGGGATGTCGAGGTGGTCGAGGACCGCCACGTACGGGCCGTCGGCCACGACCGCCTTGTCGTTCCACGGGATCAGCGTGACGACGACCAGCATCGAGCCGACGTAGAAGAGGGCGATGCGCCACATCGCGGTGCGCACGGCGCCGGCGACGCTCTTGACCGGGTTCTCGGACTCGGCCGCGGCGATCGTCACCGTCTCCAGTCCGCCGTACGCGAAGACGGAGGCCAGCAGGCCGACGACGAGGCCGTCCACACCGTTGGGGAGGAAGCCGCCGTCACCGGTGAGGTTGGCGCTGCCCGGGGCGTCGGTGCCCGGCAGGACGCCGAGGATGGCGAGGATGCCCAGCACGAGAAAGAGGGTGATCGCGGCGATCTTCAGCGCGGCGAACCAGAACTCGAACTCGCCGAAGTTGCTGACCGCAGCGAGGTTCGTACCGCAGAAGACCGCCATGAAGAGGGCGACCCACATCCAGGAATCGGTGCCCGGGAACCACTGGACCATGATTCCCGCCGCGCCGATCGCCTCGGCCGCGATGCCCACGCACAGCAGGATCCAGAACATCCAGCCCACCGTGAACCCCGCCCACGGCCCGATCGCCCGCTCGGCGTGCACGGAGAAGGAGCCGGAGGCCGGGTTGGCGGCCGACATCTCGCCGAGCATCCGCATGACGAGCATCACCAGCAGCCCGGACAGCGTGTACGCGATCACGATGGACGGACCGGCGGCGGCGATTCCGGCGCCGGAGCCGACGAACAGGCCCGCGCCGATCACGCCGCCGAGGGCGATCATCGACAGATGGCGCTGCTTGAGGCCATGGGAGAGCGGGGGCGTGGCGGTCGCGCCCGCGCCGGTAGCCTCGGCAGCGCTCTGTGGCGCCGGGGACGCAGGTGTCCTGTTCATGTGTTCGTCTTCAACCCTTGTTGCGTGCGGAGCGGGCGGATGCAAAACGTCCTCAGTGTGAAGCGCGCGTCCGATGAGGACAACAATGATCTCTGAATTTTCTGCATATCGGACACCATGGTCACGCTGCGTATCGCGGTGATCTGCCCGAAGCCGCCAAGCGCATGGCCCGGCCTTTGTTCCATTCGACGATGATCGACGATCGTTCACTGGGCTAACGTCGCCGTAGTCCGCACCGCCTCTCACCTCGGAGCCTCGCTGATGAGCACTGTTTCTGCCGCCGCCTCGCCCGGTACCGTCCTCGCGGACGCGGTCTTTCCCGCCCGGCGCGTCCTCGTCCGTGACGCCGCGCTGGTCCTCGGCGGCGCCGCGCTCACCGGTCTCGCCGCGCAGATCTCGGTGCCCGTCCCCGGCTCGCCGGTGCCGGTGACCGGCCAGACCTTCGCCGCGCTGCTGGTCGGCACCTCGCTCGGGGCCCGGCGGGGCTTCCTCTCCCTCGCGCTGTACGCCCTGGTCGGCATGGCGGGCATGCCGTGGTTCGCCGAGGGCGGCTCCGGCGCTGCCGCGCCGTCCTTCGGCTACGTCCTGGGCATGCTGCTCGCCGCAACCGTGGTGGGCGCGCTGGCCCGGCGCGGTGGCGACCGCGGGGTGCTGCGCACCGCGGGCACCATGGCGGCCGGCTCCGCGATCATCTACGCCGTGGGCGTCCCGTACCTCGCGGTGGCCGCCCACATATCCCTCGGCCAGGCGGTCGCGGCCGGGCTGACCCCGTTCCTGATCGGGGACGCGCTGAAGGCCGCGCTGGCGATGGGCGCGCTGCCCGCCGCCTGGAAGCTGCTCGGCCGCCGCGGCTGAACAGGCGCCGCGACCACCACGCGGCCGGGGCCCGCACCCTCCATGGGTGCGGGCCCCGGCTCGTACGGCACGGCTCGTGCGCGGGCGACGCGTGGATCGTGGCCGTTTACGGGGCCACCGACTCCTTGGTGGCGGGGTCGGCCGCGGCCGGGCCGCGGGCCCCGGTGATCCGCTCGCGGACCAGGGCGAAGCCCACCACCAGCAGGGCCACCAGCGCGGAGAGGATCACCTGCTCGCGCCCGTCCTTGTCGGTGAGCATGTAGACCAGCACGAACGAGATCATCCCGATCGTCGCCCAGGTCAGATACGGGAACAGCCACATCCGGACGATCAGCTTCTCCGGGTTCTCGCGCAGGATGATCCCGCGCATCCGCAGCTGGGTGAAGCAGATGACCAGCCACACGAAGAGCGCGACCGCACCGGAGGAGTTCAGCAGGAAGTTGAAGACCGTGTCCGGCCACTGGTAGTTGAACCAGACGGCGAGGAAGCCGAAGACGACCGACCCGAGAATCGCGGCCTGCGGGACGCCACGCGCGGTGGTACGGCCGAAGGCGGCCGGGGCGTCGCCGCGCCGGCCCAGCGAGAAGGCCATCCGGGAGGCGGTGTAGAGGCCGGAGTTGAGACAGGAGAGCACGGCGGTCAGCACGATGACGTTCATGATGTCGCCGGCGTGCGGGATGCCGATCGAGTCGAGCGCGGCGACGTAGCTTCCCTTGTCCGCGATCGCCTTGGAGTCCCACGGCAGCAGGGTCACGACGACGAAGATCGAGCCCAGGTAGAAGACCGCGATCCGCCAGATCACGCTGTTGGTCGCCTTGGAGACGGCCCGCTGCGGGTCCTCGGACTCACCGGCCGCCAGGGTGACGATCTCGCTGCCCATGAAGGAGAAGACGACCAGCAGCACACCGGTGAGGATCGCGCCCGGTCCGTTGGGCAGGAAGCCGCCGTGGTCGGTGAGGTGGGACAGCCCCGCGCCCGCGTTGTCGGAGTGCGGCAGCAGCCCGAAGACCGCGAGCCCGCCGATCACGATGAACGCGGCGATCGCGACGACCTTGATCCCGGCGAACCAGAACTCGAATTCACCGTAGGAGGAGACCGAGACCAGGTTGGCGGCGGTGAGCACGACCATCACGATCAGCGCCCAGCCCCACTGGGGTACGGCGGGCCACCAGCCCTCCAGGATCTTGGCGCCGGCGGTCGCCTCGACCGCCAGCACCACGACCCAGAAGAACCAGTACAGCCAGCCGATCGAGAAACCGGCCCAGCGGCCGAGCGCCCGGTCGGCGTAGGCGGAGAAGGAGCCTGAGCTGGGATTGGCGGCGGCCATTTCGCCAAGCATTCGCATGACGAGGACGACCATGAGGCCGACCAGCGCGTACGAGACGAGAATGCCGGGCCCGGCCTTCGCTATCCCCGCGCTGGAGCCGACGAACAGGCCGGCGCCGATCACTCCGCCGATCGCGATCATCGACAGATGGCGGTTCTTGAGTCCGGCCTTGAGGCCGTCGGGGGAGCCTGGTCCGGAGCCGCCCGGCGCCTGCTGCTTCGAGGTGGTCGCTGGTTGTGCGCTCATGTGCTCGGTTCCTTTGCTCTCGCGGTACGAGCGACGCCAGTGAATCTCAGGAGGACCATTTGTTGAACCTTTGATTCCGGATCGTTACTTGACGTTTTCATGAGGTTCTTTGGTGCCGAAAGGTTTTTCCGTCCCGCCTACCCGGCGCGGCATGAGCGACACGGCCATGTCACACTCGGGCTATGCGCGTGTACCTCGGCTCCGACCATGCCGGTTTCGAACTCAAGAACCACCTGGTGGACTGGCTCAGGGCGGGCGGCCATGAGCCCGTCGACTGCGGCCCGCACATCTATGACGCCCAGGACGACTACCCGCCGTTCTGCCTGCGCGCCGCCGAGCGGACCGCCGCCGACCCGGGCAGCCTCGGCATCGTGATCGGCGGATCCGGCAACGGCGAGCAGATCGCGGCGAACAAGGTCAAGGGGGTACGCGCCGCCCTGGCCTGGAGCGAGCAGACCGCCGCCCTCGGCCGTGAGCACAACGACGCCAATGTGATCAGCGTCGGCGCCCGGATGCACACCCAGGAAGAGGCGACCAAGTTCGTCGAGATCTTCCTGAACACTCCGTACTCCGGTGAGGAGCGGCACACCCGCCGCATCCAGATGCTCGCCGCCTACGAGACCACCGGCGAGCTGCCGCCCATCCCCGCCCACCACCCCCACGGCGACTGATGCCCGAAGGGCACACCATCCACCGGCTGGCCGCCGACCACCTCGAGACCTTCGGCGGCCGGCCCGTCCGGGCCACCAGCCCCCAGGGCAAGTTCGCCGACGGCGCCGCGCTGATCGACGGGCAGGAGCTGCACCACGCCGAGGCGCACGGCAAGCACCTCTTCCTGGACTTCGCCGCCACCGGATGGGTCCATGTCCATCTGGGGCTCTTCGGCACGTACGGCTTCGGGCCGGCCCCCGCCCCGCCGCCCACCGACACCGTCCGGCTGCGGCTGGCGAACCCCACGGGATACGCCGATCTGCGCGGGCCGACGGCCTGCGCGCTGATCACCGACGAGGAGAAGCGGGCGATCCACGACCGGCTCGGCCCCGATCCGCTGCGCCCGGCGGACGACGGCGACCGCGCCTGGGCCCGGATCTCCCGCAGCCGCGTCAGCGTGGCCGCGCTGCTGCTGGACCAGAAGATCGTCGCCGGTGTCGGCAATGTCTACCGCGCCGAGGTCCTCTTCCGGCACGGTATCGACCCCTACCGCCCCGCCCGCCGGCTCCTGCGCGCCGAATGGGACGCGATCTGGTCGGATCTCGTCGAGCTGATGCGCGAGGGCGTACGGAACAACCGGATCGACAGCGTCCGCCCCGAGCACACCCCCGAGGCGATGGGCCGCCCGCCGCGCGTCGACGACCACGGGGGAGAGGTCTATGTCTACCGCCGCGCCGGACAGCCGTGCCATATCTGTGGCGGAGAGATCCGCACCGCCGACCTCTCCGCCCGCAACCTGTTCTGGTGCCCGGACTGCCAGCGGGCCTAAGGGCCTGAAAGCCTAGGGGCTAAAGGCCTGAGGGCCGCCTCAGAAGCCGTGGGGAAGCCAGGGGGCGACGAGGGAAGTGAAGGCGGCCGACGCCTCCGCCAGCGCGCCCTGCCGCGCCTCCTGGACGCGGCCCGCGCCCGCCAGCGCCGCCAGCGAGACCCCGCCGAGGTACGCCGTGCCCAACTCCCGCACGCCGAGCCGCAGATCGGGGGCGTCGCTGGTGCGTGTGCAGGAGGCGCCCTTCGCGTCGCCGGTCAGCCGCCAGCGCCCCTCGTTCCAGGGGCAGAAGGAGTCCGTGACCTCCAGGACGACGTCCACCGGGGTCGTATACGTTCGCGCCTCCAGCGCCGCGCCGAGATCCACCAGCCGTACATGCAGCGAATCGCGCAGCCGTACGGCGCACCGGCGGATGTCCGAAACCAGGTGGTGCCATGGATCGTCGACCGGGCGGCCGCCCGTCCTGATCGCCGAGGTCAGGTCGAGGTCGAAGAGGAAGCGCCACAGCGCCGCGTACGACGCCGGGTCCAGGGCCTCCAGATCGCGCAGCACGACCACGCCCTTCGGTCCGGCCGGATCCCAGTCGGGCCTGACCGCGAAGCGCGCGTATCCGGTGACCTCGCCGCCCGACTCGGCCAGCACGCAGCGCAGCGGGGACGCCCCCTCGCGCTCGCCCGGCGGGTCCAGCAGCGGCACCCGCTCCCAGCCGGGGCGGCGCTCCAGCATGCCCGGCCGTTCGGTCACCCGCCGGGCGTAGACCGCCTCGCACGCCCCGACGGCGGCATTCGGCGCCACGGCGCGCAGCCTCACGTCATCGGTGCCCTCAGGGACGGTCAGCCGCACCCGGGTGGTGTCGATCTCGGCCAAGGCGCTCTGTGTGGCCGCGCCGTACCCGAACCGTCCGTAGATGTCCGGCTCGGAGGCGGTCAGGACGGCCAGCGGCTCGCCCGCCGCGCGCACATCGTCCAACTGGCGCCTCATCATGGCCCGCAGCACCCCGCGCCGCCGGTGGGTGGCCTGCACGCTGACCATCGTGACGCCGGCCGCAGGTACGACCGCGCCGCCCGGAACCGACAGCCGGAAGCTGAACAGCCCGGCCGTGCCGACGATGTCCTCGCCGTCCCAGGCGCCGATCGAGCGCTCGCATTCGGTCAAGTCCCGCCAGAGCGCGGATTCCTCCGGCGCCTCGGGTACGCCGCCGAACGCGAGCACCAGCTTTCCGTACCAATCATCCCAAATCGTGGGATCGAGCACCCGCTGCTCAGTCGTCATATTCTTATCCCTAGCAGCAGTTTCCCATACACGCGAACGAAATTCGCTTACAATTGCCCCCCTGGGTGGGTGGTTCAACGCGCCACGAATCGACGCGCGTCCGAACGGGTGGGTAGGGTCCCGATGCAATGACTGGCGGCGCGGACACTCCGATGGCCCGGATGCGCAAGGCTCTGCACCGGGCTCGCACAGGCGTGCGCAAAGCCGGAGTCGACTACTTCCGCGGCGAAGGCTCCGACCGGCTCGCCCTCACCGCGCTGCTCCTCGGTGTCCCCGCCGTCGCCTGCGGCACCATCGCCCAGCCCGACTGGTGCGCCCCCTCCGCCCTCGTCCTGCCCATCGTCGCGGGCGGGCTGCTGCTGCGCCCCGCCAGCCTGCTCGCCCTGTACGCGGCCGCCGCCAGCGCCCTGATCGTGGAGTCCGCCGTCCTCGGCCCCTACACCGAGGAGGACGCCTCCTCCCGGGTCACCCCCGGCACCATCCTGGTCGTCGCCGCCGTCGGCTTTTTCGGCCTGCTGATCGCCCAGTTCCGCAGCCGGGTCGGGGTGCCGTGGCGGCGCGGCGGCACCATGCTCTTCGACCTGCGAGAGCGCATCCGCGTCCAGAGCAAGCTGCCCGGCCTGCCGCGCGGCTGGCACCGTGAGATGGCGCTGCGCCCGGCCGGCGGACAGTCCTTCTCCGGCGACTTCGTCGTCGCCGCGCGTACCGGCGGCGGCCGCACCCTCGAAGTCGTCCTCACCGACGTCTCCGGCAAGGGCATGGACGCCGCCTCCCGCGCCCTGCTTCTCTCCGGCGCCTTCGGCGGCCTCCTCGGCTCGCTGCCCCCGCACGGCTTTCTCCCGGCCGCCAACGGCTATCTCCTCCGCCAGGACTGGGACGAGGGCTTCGCGACCTCCGTCCATCTCGTACTCGACCTCGACAGCGGCGACTTCGAGCTCTTCTCCGCCGGACATCTGCCCGCGCTCCAGCTGAGCGCGGGCACCGGCAAATGGGAGGAGAAGTCCGCCGACGGCCCGCTCCTCGGCGTCTACGACGTCGCCCAGTTCGACCCCACCAAGGGCACGCTGCGCCCCGGCGACGTCCTGATGCTCTTCACCGACGGCCTCGTCGAGACCGCCGACCGCGACATCAGCGAAGGCATCGACCGCCTGACGGGCGAGGCCGACCGCTATGTGGCCTCCGGCTTCCACGGCGCGGCCTGGCATCTGATCGAAACGGTCGCCAAGGACGTCAACGACGACCGAGCGCTGCTGCTGATCTGCCGCCATTAGCCCGGCTTCTTCCCACCCCCGCCGAACCCGGGCCGTACGGCAAAGCATCCCCCGGCACCCATCCCGCACCCGGCGGGGTCAGCCCTACCCCCGATACGGCTCGTCCTGAGCGGCCGCGTAGCCGTCTCGGTCGGTGACCTCCTCGCCGGCCCCAGGGCGTCCAGGCCGCCCGTACGACGTCCAGGTCCTGCACCGCCGCCGGCTCGCGGCCGCTCCCCGAGACGCCCTGCGCCGAGGCGGTCTCCAGCCGGCGGCCGTCGCCCGAGCCCGCCGGGCCGGGACGAGCACCCCGGTGCGCGGCAGCCCCATGGCCGCGGCCACACCCCATACGGACCCGGCGCGGGCCGCCCTGCCGGCGGGGAGGGCCCTCGGAGGCGGATACGACGTGGTCGGCGAGGACGCCCGCCCGCCGCTGCTTCGCCATCGCATGGTCCTCGCCGTGGCGCTCGGCCTCGTGGCGACGACGCTGCCCGCACGGGCGGCGCTGCGCCGGGAGACGCCCCGGCGGGGCTGAGGGACACCCGGCGACACGGCAAGAGGGCTGGGCCGTGCGTGCACGGTCCAGCCCCACGGGTCCTCGCCGTCTTGGCTCAGGCCGCCGTCGTCGTACGGCTGCGGGCCTGTTCGGCGGGGTCCTTTTTGAAGGCCCACACCATCTTCGGCTCCATCGCGAAGCGGAAGGCGCGCTGCACGGGGGGTGTGCACAGCACGGTGATCACGGAGGCGGCGATCAGCGTCACCGTGATCTCGCCCAGCGGCTTGTGCAGCCACTGGTAGTCGTCGAACCAGCCCCAGAAGCGGGAGCCCTTGGCCAGGAAGCCGTGCAGCAGGTAGCCGTACAGCGTCCCGGCGCCCAGCGCGGTGAACCACATCTTCCGCCGCGGCACCCAGGAGAAGAAGCAGCTGACGAGCACCATCGAGCAGCCGAAGAGGGCGAGCGTCATCACGGGGCCGGTCCACGGCGGGGCGCCCAGCTCCTGGACGCTGTCCCGGTGGTAGAACCACGCAGAACTCATCCGGGGCGCCGCCCAGTAGGCGAACACGAGGGCGCACAGACCGATCGGCACCGACAGGATCCGGACCTGGCGCCGCCGCATCAGCTGGAAGTGCTCGGGCTTCATGCACAGGCCGATCACGAAGAACGGCAGGAACTGGAGCACCCGCTGCAGATCGAGGTCGTCGCCGATGTCGGGCGAGACGGACGCGAGCGTGGCGATCGCCAGCGACAGCGGGACCGGCCAGCGCACCAGCTTCCAGATCGGGGTGGTCAGCCGCCAGGCGAAGAGCGCGACCAGGAACCAGGTGAGGTACCAGGGATCGAGCAGGCTGAAGTCGTACGTCGGATCGTCGTCCGCCCAGCGCTTGAAGAGGGTGTACGCCACTTCGAAGATCACATACGGCACGGCGACCCCGGTGATCAGCCGCTTGAGCCGGTCCGGCCGCATGTCGAAGCTGCGCGAGAAGTAGCCGGAGATCAGGATGAAGGCCGGCATGTGGAAGGTGTACACGGTCATGTACAGCGCTTCCGCGGTCCGGCTGCCGTCGGTGAGCGGTTCCCAGGAGTGGGCCATCGCGACCAGCACGATCGCGAGGTACTTCGCGTTGTCGAAGAACGCGTCCCGTTGCTTGGGCTTCTGTCCGGCGGGGGCGCTGGAGGCGGCCGGGGCGGTGGCCCGGTGCCCTGCTTCTTGGCCCCGCGGCATGGGGGGAGTGGGCTCCGCCTCCCGGGCCGGTGGGAGGGGGGCCCGCTGATAACCGTGCGGGCGCAGGGAGTTGGTCACAGGCCCTCCCACCAGGAACTGAGGGAAAGCACCCGGGACCGCACTGCGCGTAGGGGAGTCATGGCAGCGTGGAACATCCGAGGCACGATAGCGCTGAAACCTGTATTCCGTAAAACCTCGTTCAGTTCTTTGCCAGTAATAGCTTCCGCGACTCGGCCGATAGTCGGCCCTTATGGAGTCGACAAAACGATCTCCTCGCCCTGCGGGGCGGCGCGGACTGCCCGTTCTGCCGTGTTTCATCCTGTTTAAATGGTGCATTTGCCCCGCAGGAGGCGCAAGCGGAATGTCTGATTCATTGATGTTTTGTCACCCGGTCGAGCGACCGCCGGACGAATTCCCAATTCCCGCACGGGCTATCGGATCAGGTCGGAATTCCACCCCCGCGTGCCTCCTCGAATTGTGGCAGGCATCACCCGTGCCTGTTTGTGTGAAGGATTCCGGGGCGGGTAGCGGCAGGGTGGGTTTCGTGTGCACTGATGACTGGAGGTCGCTCCACCCGGCTGCTGTACGGCGGGAGTTGATGGCACGATGGTGCCGCGGGGGTGTGCGAGGTCGCGTGCTTCCGGGGCCGGGGTAGACATGTGCGACCGAGGGTGTGTGATCAGTTGTGGCCATTTCCCTGTCATTGGTGCTGCTGGTGGGCATCATCCTGGTGCTGATGATCCGCAATGGACAGGTGAAGTGGGGGCCGGCCCTCGTCGCGGCGCTCTTCGGCTTCCTGTTGGCCTCATCCGACCTCGCGCCGGACATCCAGCACTTCCTCGACTCGGTCGCGAGCTCCATCAGCGACGTAGACATCTGACCCGGCCCTCGGGGCGGCCCCGGGAATGCGAACGGCCCGGCTCGGGGAGTTCCCCGGGGCCGGGCCGGACGTCGTGGAGCGGGCGACGGGAATCGAACCCGCGTAGCCAGTTTGGAAGACTGGGGCTCTACCATTGAGCTACGCCCGCGCGTGCCGCGTACGGGGTGGATGGCCGGTCGCCCGGTCCCACACGCACAGGCATGATCGCCCGAGCCGCGGCACGGGATGCATCGTAGCGGGTCCGGGCCGTTCCCTGCACACCCTTGCCCACCAGTCGAATAACCGGCAGCCGGGGTGTCCCCGGGCATGTACCCTACGTGTCGCACCGACGGGGTGTGGCGCAGCTTGGTAGCGCGTCCGCTTTGGGAGCGGAAGGTCGTCGGTTCGAATCCGGCCACCCCGACCATCACAAACATCAAGATCGCATTGTGGGGCCCGTCATGCTTGCGGTTACTATGCAAGCTGCGCGTCTGTGTCTTTTCTCCCGGACGCCATCCGCTGCGACGCAACAGCGCACCGCAGCAGAACACCACACGTCAGCCCCCAAGGAGACCGAACCGTGAAGAGCGCCGTGGAGAACCTGAACCCGACTCGGGTTCGGCTCACTGTCGAGGTGCCCTTCGAGGAGCTCAAGCCCAGCCTCGACGCGGCGTACAAGAAGATCAACCAGCAGGTCACGGTGCCTGGGTTCCGCAAGGGCAAGATCCCGGCCCGTATCATCGACCAGCGCTTCGGCCGCGGCGCGGTACTGGAGGAGGCCGTCAACGACGCGCTCCCGAAGTTCTACACCGACGCGGTCAACGAGGGCGAGCTGAACCCGCTCGGCCAGCCCGACGTCGACATCACCGAGCTCAAGGACAACGAGCTGCTGGCGTTCACCGCCGAGGTGGACATCCGCCCGAACGTCGAGATCCCGGACTACTCCGGCATCGAGGTCACCGTCGACTCCGTCGAGGTCTCGGACGAGGACATCGACGCGTCGATCGAACAGTTGCGCGAGCGCTTCGCCACCACCACCCCGGTCGAGCGCGCCGCCGCCGAGGGCGACATCGTCGTGATCGACCTGGAGGCCAAGGTCGACGGCGAGGTGCTGGAGGACGGTGTCGCCGAGGGCGTCACCTACACCATCGGCTCCGGTGAGCTGCTCGAGGGCATCGACGAGGCCGTGACCGGCCTGGAGGCCGGTGGCTCCGCCACCTTCACCTCCGAGCTCAAGGGCGGCTCCGCCCAGGGCAAGGAGGCCGAGGTCTCGGTCAAGGTCACCGAGGTCAAGGCCCGCGAGCTGCCCGAGCTGGACGACGACTTCGCCCAGCTGGCCAGCGAGTTCGACACCCTCGAGGAGCTGCGCGCCGACAGCCGCAGGCGCCTGGAGCAGTCGAAGAAGTTCGAGCAGGCCACCCAGGCCCAGGAGAAGGTGCTGGAAGCCCTGCTGGCGCTGGTCGAGGTGCCGATCCCCGAGAAGCTCCTCGAGGACGAGATCCAGACCCGTAAGCACAACCTGGAGCACCACCAGCTCGGCCAGATGGGCCTGAACCTCGAGTCCTACCTGCAGATGCAGGGCAAGACCGCCGAGGAGTTCGACGCCGAGCTCAAGGAGCAGGCCGAGAAGGGCATCCGGACCCAGTTCGTCCTCGACGAGCTGGTCAACAAGGAGAAGCTGTCCGTCGGCCAGGAGGAGCTCACCGAGCACCTGATGCGCCGTGCGCAGTCCTCCGGTATGAGCCCGGACCAGTTCGCCCAGGCCGTCGTCGAGGGCGGCCAGGTGCCGATGCTGGTCGGCGAGGTTGCCCGCGGCAAGGCGCTGGCCGTCGTGGTCGAGGCCGCCACGGTCGTCGACGACAAGGGCCAGACCGTGGACCTCGACGACGAGGACGAGACCGGCGAGACGGTCGAGGCCACCACCGAGGCCACCGAGGCCACGGAAGCCGCTGAGAGCGCCGAGGAGCCCGCAGCGGCCGAGGCCGCCGCCGAGGCGCCCGCGGAGTCCCAGGGCGAGCAGGACAAGGCCGAGGGCTGATCCCACCGGCTCCCCAGCCCGTACGAACGGGCCCGAACGTCTGTACGCGTCCGGGCCCGTTCGTGTTCCGCGATGTCCTCCGAATGCCGGAACCTGCGCTCAGAGCGAACAGTTCCTGATGCGGGATGGCGCCCGCCGACCAGCGCGTTAGGGTCCGTAGATACGAGGGCAGGGGAGTCTCGCAAGCCCGCCGGAGCGCACCGGCGGCCACGCTCCCGCGCCCAAGAGAAGACGCTGAGACGGCCAGTCGCCGTCAGAGACGAGCAGGTGGATACGTGACGAATACGATGCCTTCCGCCGCCGGCGAGCCGACCATCGGTGGCCTCGGCGACCAGGTCTACAACCGGCTGCTCGGTGAGCGGATCATCTTCCTCGGCCAGCAGGTCGACGACGACATCGCCAACAAGATCACGGCGCAGCTGCTCCTGCTCGCCGCCGACCCGGACAAGGACATCTACCTCTACATCAACTCTCCGGGCGGCTCGATCTCGGCCGGCATGGCGATCTACGACACCATGCAGTACATCCAGAACGACGTGGTCACCATCGCCATGGGCCTCGCGGCCTCGATGGGCCAGTTCCTGCTGAGCGCCGGCACCCCAGGCAAGCGGTTCGCGCTGCCGAACGCCGAGATCCTGATCCACCAGCCCTCCGCGGGCCTGGCGGGTTCGGCCTCGGACATCAAGATCCACGCCGAGCGGCTGCTGCACACCAAGAAGCGGATGGCGGAGCTGACCGCCTTCCACACCGGTCAGACGGTCGAGCAGATCACCCGCGACTCCGACCGCGACCGCTGGTTCTCCGCCGAGGAGGCCAAGGACTACGGCCTGGTCGACGACGTCATGACGTCCGCCTCCAGCGTTCCGGGCGGGGGCGGCACCGGGGCCTGAGTCCCGCCGTCCCGTAGCCGACCTCCAGCCCTCAGATCGCCACAGGATGGTGAAGACCCAGATGAACACCTTTTCCGGCAGCGGCCAGTACACCGGCCCGATGGCCGAATCCCGCTATGTCGTCCCGCGCTTCGTCGAGCGCACCTCCCAGGGCATCCGCGAGTACGACCCGTACGCGAAGCTCTTCGAAGAGCGGGTGATCTTCCTGGGCGTCCAGATCGACGACGCCTCGGCCAATGACGTCATGGCGCAGCTGCTGTGCCTGGAGTCGATGGACCCGGACCGCGATATTTCGGTCTACATCAACTCGCCCGGCGGCTCGTTCACGGCGCTGACCGCCATCTACGACACGATGCAGTTCGTCAAGCCCGACATCCAGACGGTCTGCATGGGCCAGGCGGCGTCCGCCGCGGCCGTCCTGCTCGCCGCCGGGACGCCCGGCAAGCGGATGGCGCTGCCCAACGCCCGTATCCTGATCCACCAGCCGTACAGCGAGACCGGCCGCGGCCAGGTCTCGGATCTGGAGATCGCGGCCAACGAGATTCTGCGGATGCGCTCGCAGCTCGAGGAGATGCTGGCCAAGCACTCGACCACGCCGATCGAGAAGATCCGTGACGATATCGAGCGGGACAAGATCCTGACCGCCGAGGAGTCGCTGTCGTACGGTCTTATCGATCAGATCGTCTCGACCCGTAAGACCTCGGTCGGCCTCGGCTGAGCACCGGTGACATCGGCCCCCTTGGATCGAGTCGGTCCAAGGGGGGCCCGAACCGGGGGCCCGGCAAGGTACCGTCATAGAGGGCTGGGGGCCAGCCCCCGGAAACAGACGCAGAAAGCGCAGCGCAAGCACCCGGATCCGCGGAGCAAAGCGGATCCAAGGCGAAGGGGAAGCACCTCGTGGCACGCATCGGTGACGGCGGCGACCTGCTCAAGTGCTCGTTCTGCGGGAAGAGCCAGAAGCAGGTGAAGAAGCTCATCGCGGGCCCGGGTGTGTACATCTGCGATGAGTGCATCGATCTCTGCAACGAGATCATCGAGGAAGAGCTCGCCGAGACCTCCGAGGTGCGCTGGGAGGAACTCCCCAAGCCGCGTGAGATCTATGAGTTCCTCGAGGGCTATGTGGTCGGCCAGGAGCCCGCCAAGAAGGCGCTCTCCGTCGCCGTCTACAACCACTACAAGCGGGTCCAGGCGGGCGAGAACAGTGGCAACAGCCGCGACGACGGCATCGAGTTGGCGAAGTCCAACATTCTGCTGCTCGGCCCCACCGGCTCCGGCAAGACGCTGCTGGCGCAGACCCTCGCCCGGATGCTCAACGTCCCCTTCGCCATCGCCGACGCGACCGCGCTCACCGAGGCGGGCTATGTCGGCGAGGACGTGGAGAACATCCTCCTCAAGCTGATCCAGGCCGCCGACTACGACGTCAAGAAGGCCGAGACGGGCATCATCTACATCGACGAGATCGACAAGGTGGCCCGCAAGAGCGAGAACCCCTCGATCACCCGTGATGTCTCCGGCGAGGGCGTGCAGCAGGCGCTGCTGAAGATCCTGGAGGGGACCACGGCGTCGGTGCCGCCGCAGGGCGGCCGGAAACACCCGCACCAGGAGTTCATCCAGATCGACACGACGAACGTGCTGTTCATCGTGGGCGGTGCCTTCGCCGGTCTGGAGAAGATCATCGAGTCGCGGGCGGGTGCCAAGGGTATCGGCTTCGGCGCCACGATCCGCTCCAAGCGCGAGATCGAGGCGAGCGACCAGTTCCAGGAGGTCATGCCCGAGGACCTGGTGAAGTTCGGAATGATTCCGGAGTTCATCGGCCGTCTCCCGGTCATCACCTCCGTCCACAACCTGGACCGTGAGGCGCTGCTGCAGATCCTGGTCGAGCCGCGGAACGCGCTGGTCAAGCAGTACCAGCGGCTGTTCGAACTCGACGGTGTGGAGCTGGACTTCGACCGCCCGGCCCTGGAGGCCATCGCCGACCAGGCGATTCTGCGCGGCACCGGCGCGCGCGGCCTGCGCGCCATCATCGAAGAGGTGCTGATGTCGGCGATGTACGAGGTGCCGTCCCGTAAGGACGTGGCCCGGGTCGTCATCACCGAGGACGTCGTCCACTCGAACGTCAATCCGACGCTCGTTCCGCGCACCCGCGGCACCGAGCCGGGCGAGCGGCACGAGAAGAGCGCGTAGGCGCCTCGCACAGCGCATACGAAGAGGGCCCCGGATTCCGGGGCCCTCTTCGTGCCGTACGCGCCCTGAGGGCGTCCTGTGGCGCCCTGGGCGGCCTTCCTCAGGCGGGCTCGCGGGTGTCCTTGTAGATGCCCGCGGTCGTCTTGGCGAAGGCTTCCATGTCGGCGTCCGACACGGAGGTGTGCTCCGCGTTGACGTCCAGCACCATCGCCGCGTCCGTCTTCTCCGCCCAGGTGCAGGCCGGGGCGTAGATCCGGTCGTAGAGCTTCACGACCTCGCAGTCCACCGCCGGGCCGTCCGCGCCGTCGGGCCGGAACCGCTTCCGCTTCTGTTCGACGGTGGGGGAGCCCTCGCCGTTCTCGAACCCCTTGAACATCTCGTCCTGGACCTTCTCGGGGTCGCTGATCTCGCCGTACATACCGGAGAAGGCGAGCCCCGAGTTCTCGTCGTCGGACCGCTTGTACTGGGCCAGCACGGAGGTCGCGCCCTTCGGCATGCTCTCCTGCACGCTGGTGCCCTCGTTCTTGAGGTCGTCCGTGCCCTTGTCCAGGGTGTACGTGCCCTTGTCGAGCGTCTTGGGGGTGATGAGCTTCATCGCCTTCGGGCTGTCGTCACCGCCGCTCAGGACGACGGCGCCGGTGACGATCGCACCGGCCACCACGAGCCCGGCCGCCGTGATCGCGATGATCTTGGTCCGGTGCCCGCCCCCGCCGGCCGCGGGCGGCGCGGGGTACGGGGGCCGGCCGTAGGGGCCCTGCTGCTGCGGGTAGCCGTACGCCTGCGGGGGCTGCGCCTGCGGATAGCCGTAACCCGGCGGCTGGGCGTACGGATTGGGCTCCGCGGGCGGCTGCTGCCCTCCGCCGTACGGATTGGGCTGGGCGCCCCCGTACGGGCCGGGCCCGCTGCCGCCGTACGGACCCGACGGCGGCGGTGGCTGGTGGTAGCTCATGGGTGTGGAGTCCCCCTCCGGGGTGCTGCGGCCTGTGAACTGGGCGGCCCGAGCCGCTACTTGATCTCGACGCGCGCGTCGCTGCGGACCTTCGCGGTGATCTCCCCGGCCTGGTCGAGCGTCAAGCCCTTGCCGGTGAGCGCGGACGCCGTGTCGGAGACGACCACATAGCCCACGGTGCTGTGGTCGCCCCACATGCAGATCGGGATGGTGAAGCCCTTGCCGCCGGGCCCGCCGCTCGCGCTGGAACCGGTACCGGGGGTGAACTTCGTGTTCTGGCACTTCATCACGGCGTTGTCGAGTCCGCTGGGGGACACCTTCTCCGGGCTTCCCACCAGTTCGGCCTTGGCGCCGCTGCCGGCCGACGGGTCGTCCGCGGCCTCCTTGGCTATCTTCGCGAAGGCTCCGTCGACGACCGCCTCGGGGTCCTTCACCTCGCCCCAGACGCCCTTGAACTCCAGGGCCTTCGCGGTCATGCCCTGGCCCGACTTGTAGCTGGCGCCCGTGCCCTCCGGGTTGGTGACCCCGAACTTGGCGAAGTCGTCCTTGTCGGACGAGCTGAGCGAGCCGCCGTCGGTGCCGGAGCCCTCCTTCGTGTACTCGCCGGCCACGGTCTGCGGCGTGGTGAGCTTGTAGCGCTTGCCGTCGTCGGCGACCTTGGCGCTGCCGCCGTCGTCCCCGCCCTTGAACAGCAGGACGCCGCCGACGACCGCGGCCACCAGGACCACCGCCCCGATCGCGATGGCCAGGCTCTTCTTGTTGCCGCCGCCCTGCCCCGGGCCCGGCTGGTAGGGGCCCGGCATGCCCGGCTGGCCGTAGGGGGGCTGCTGGCCGTAAGGGGCCGCGGGCTGACCGTAGGGGCCCGCGGGCTGCTGCGGCTGCTGCGGGTAGCCGTACCCCGGCTGCGGCGGCTGGCCCTGCGGCGGCTGGCCGTACGGGCCGGGCTGCTGCGGGTAGCCATAGCCGGGCTGGCCGGCGGCACCGCCCTGGCCGTAGGGACCCGGCTGCTGGGGCTGCTGGCCGTAGGGGCCCGGCTGGTTGTAGCTCATGTTTTTCCCTCGTTCGACATATTCTGATGTGTTGCTGTTCGCCGGTTTCGGGCTAGCTGCCGATCTCGACGCGCGCGTCCTTGCGCACCTTGGCCGTGACATCGGCGGCGTCCTTCAGGGACATGCCACCGCCGATGACCGCGGCCGCCGGGTCCGCCATCACGGTGACGCCCAGAGTGTTCTCATCGCCCCAGACGCACGCGGGGGCCTCCATGGATCCCTGATCCGAGGTGAACTTCAATGCCTGACACTTCAGGACATTCCCGTCGAAACCGTCCGGCGAGAACTGCTCGGGACTGCCCTTGGCCTGGGCGGTGCCGTTGTCCTGCAGCGTCTTGACGATGACCGCCAGGGCGAGGTCCGCGCCCCGCTCGGGGTCGGTCACCTCGCCCCAGACACCGGTGAACTTCAGCATCTCCTTGCCGGAGGTCTGGTAGTCGGCCGCCACCAGATGCGGATCCTTGACGACCGGGACCTGCTGGAGATCCTTCTTGCCCGCGGCGGACAGATCGCCGTCGTCGGTGCCCGAGCCCTGGCGCTGGTACTCCCCGGCGACAGTCTTCGGCGTCGTCAGCTTGTACGGGCCGCTGTCACCGGCGAACAGCGCGAACGCGCCCCCCGTCAGCGCTCCCACCACCACCAGCGCGCCGACCGCGATCCCGATCGTCCTGCCCTTGCCGCGTCCGCTGGTCCCCGGACCCACCGACGGCGCCGGCGGCTGCGGCCCGCCGTAGTACTGCGGCCCCGGCGGCTGCTGGGGTCCGGGCGCCTGCTGCGGCCGGCCGTAGGGGCTCGCGGGCCCGCCGTACGGGCCGCTCCCGCCGTACGGGTTGGGCTGGGCGTAGCCCCCCTGCGGCGGCTGCCCGTAGCCGGGCTGCTGCGCGTACGGGTTCGGCACCGGCGGCTGACCGGCGCCGTACGGTCCCGGCTGCCCCCCGTAGGGACCGGGCTGCGGCGGCGGCTGCTGATGGCTCATCGTGCCTCTCCTTGATGCGCATGACAGGTGCGCAACATCCTTCCCGACGCGCCCGGGTGCCTTTGCCCCGGGGCCACAACGGGTTCGTAACGGAGTGCCGCCGCCCTTTAGACTGCGGTCGTGACCGAGAACTCTTCGCAGCGCCCCGACAGCGGGCCGAACAGCCACCCCGAACTGCCGACCCAGTACGCGCCGGCCGATGTAGAGGGGCGGCTGTACGAGCGCTGGGTAGAGCGCGGTTACTTCGAGGCGGACGCGAAGAGCGGCAAAGAGCCCTACACCATCGTCATCCCCCCGCCCAATGTGACCGGGTCGCTCCACCTCGGCCATGCCTTCGAGCACACCATCATCGACGCGCTCACCCGGCGCAAGCGGATGCAGGGCTACGAGACGCTCTGGCAGCCCGGTATGGACCACGCCGGTATCGCCACGCAGAACGTGGTCGAGCGCGAGCTGGCCAAGGAGGGCGTCTCCCGCCACGACCTGGGCCGCGAGGCGTTCGTCGAGCGCGTGTGGCAGTGGAAGGCCGCGTCCGGCGGGCAGATCTCCGGCCAGATGCGGCGCCTGGGCGACGGCGTCGCCTGGAACCGCGAGCGCTTCACCATGGACGAGGGGCTGTCCAAGGCCGTCCAGACCATCTTCAAGAAGCTCTACGAGGATGAGCTGATCTACCGCGCCGAGCGCATCATCAACTGGTGCCCGCGCTGTCTCACGGCCATCTCCGACATCGAGGTGGAATACCAGGACGACGACGGCGAGCTGGTCTCGATCCGGTACGGCGAGGGCGACACGTCCATCGTCGTGGCGACGACCCGCGCCGAGACGATGCTGGGCGACACCGCGGTCGCCGTCCACCCCGACGACGAGCGCTACCGCCATATGGTCGGCACCGAGATCGAGCTGCCGCTCACCGGCCGCCGTATTCCGGTCGTCACCGACAGCCACGTCGACCCGGAGTTCGGCACCGGCGCGGTCAAGGTCACCCCGGCCCACGACCCGAACGACTTCGAGATCGGGCAGCGCCACGGCCTGCCGAACCTGACCGTCATGGATGAGCACGCGGTCATCACCGCCCACGGTCCCTTCCAGGGCCTGGACCGGCTGGAGGCGCGCAGCGCCATCGTCGGCGCGCTGCGCGCCGAGGGCCGGATCGTCTCCGAGAAGCGCCCGTACGCCCACTCCGTGGGCCACTGCTCGCGCTGCAAGACGACCATCGAGCCGCGGCTGTCCATGCAGTGGTGGGTCAAGGTCGGGCCGCTGGCCAAGGCCTCGGGTGACGCCGTCCGCGAGGGCCGGGTCACGATCCACCCGGAGGACATGTCGAAGCGCTACTTCGACTGGGTCGACAACATGCACGACTGGTGCATCTCGCGCCAGCTGTGGTGGGGCCACCGGATCCCGGTCTGGTACGGCCCGAACGGCGAGGTCGTGTGTGTCGGACCGGACGAGGAGCCGCCGAGCGGCGAGGGCTGGACCCAGGACAGCGACGTCCTGGACACCTGGTTCTCCTCGGCCCTGTGGCCGTTCTCCACGCTCGGCTGGCCCGAGCGGACCGAGAGCCTGGAGAAGTTCTACCCGAACTCGGCCCTGGTCACCGGCTACGACATCCTCTTCTTCTGGGTCGTCCGGATGATGATGATGGGCCTGTACGCCATGGACGGCACCCCGCCGTTCCACACCATCGCCCTGCACGGCATGGTCCGTGACCAGTTCGGCAAGAAGATGTCCAAGTCCTTTGGGAACGCGGTCAATCCGCTGGACTGGATGGACACCTACGGCTCCGACGCCGTCCGCTTCACCCTGGCCCGGGGCGCCAACCCCGGGGTGGACGTCCCGATCGGCGAGGACTGGGTCCAGGCGTCCCGTAACTTCGCCAACAAGATCTGGAACGCGACGCGCTTCGCGCTGATGAACGGTGCGACGGTCGAGGGCGAACTGCCCGTGCCCGAGCGGCTTTCGGCGACCGACCGCTGGATCCTGTCCCGGCTGAACCAGGTCGTCGCGGACGTCGACGCGTACTACGACGACTACCAGTTCGCGAAGCTCTCGGACACGCTCTTCCACTTCGCCTGGGACGAGGTCTTCGACTGGTACGTCGAGCTGTCCAAGACCACCTTCCTCAAGGGCGGCGCGGAGGCCGAAGCCTCGCGGCGCGTCCTCGGCGAGGTCCTGGACGTCACGCTGCGGCTGCTTCACCCGGTGGTCCCCTTCGTCACCGAGAAGCTGTGGACCTCGCTGACCGGGCAGGAGTCGGTCGTCATCGCCGACTGGCCCGGGGACAGCGGCTTCCGGGACGAGGCGGCCGAGCGGGAGATCGAGAACCTCCAGCAGGTGGTCACCGAGGTCCGCCGGTTCCGCGCCGACCAGGGGCTTCAGCCCGGCCAGCGGGTCCCGGCCCGGCTGGAGCTGTCGGGCACCTCGCTCGCCGCCCACGAGGACGCGATGCGCTCCCTGCTGCGCCTCCAGCCGGCCGGTGAGGGCTTCACCGCCACCGCCTCGCTGCCGGTCGCGGGTGCGACCGTGGCGCTCGACCTGTCCGGCGCGATCGACATCGAGGCCGAGCGCAAGCGGCTGGCCAAGGATCTCGCCGCGGCCGAGAAGGACAAGGCGCAGACGACGGCGAAGCTGTCCAACGAGGGGTTCCTGGCCAAGGCGCCCGACCATGTCGTGGACAAGATCCGTACGCGCCAGGCGACCGCCGAGGCCGACATCGCCCGGATCACCGCCCAGTTGGCCGCGCTGCCCAAGGGCTGAGCCGAAGGGCTGAGACCCTGAGACCCACGAAGCGCCCCCGCCGCATGCCGGCGGGGGCGCTTCGCGTCATATCTCACAGTCGCCGCACAGGAATGCCCCGCAGGAACCAAACCCTGCCTTCCGGGAGTTATCTGCCCGTACGTCCCGGAAGGAGCTCCACCCCTCTATGAACAAGCCCCTGCGGAACGCCTCCGTGTTCTCCCTGCTGCTCGTGCTGGCCCTGCTCATCTGGGTCACCTATGTCCAGGTGGCGAGAGGGAGCAGCCTCCGGGACAACCCGCACAACAGCCGGACGGCCATCTCCCAGTACGCGGGCCCGCTGGGCAACATCCTGGTCGGCGGCAAGCCCGTCACCGGCTCCGCCGCCACCACGGGCAGTCTGAAGTACAAGCGGACGTACACCGACGGGAAGCTTTACGCGCCGGTCACCGGATACGCCTCGCAGTCGTACGGCAGCAATCAGCTGGAGGCGCTGGACCGGGGGGTCCTCGACGGCTCCGACAGCCGGCTGAAGAATCCGCTCCAGGCGCTGACCCGGGAGCGGTCCAAGCCCGGCGATGTGATCACCACGATCGACCCGGCCGCGCAGAAGGCCGCGTACAACGGGCTGGGGAACAAGACCGGCGCGGCCGTGGCGATCGACCCCAAGACGGGCGCGATCCTCGCCCTGGCCAGCACGCCCTCCTACGACCCTGGCTCCTTCGCGGGCTCCTCCACGGCCGACGGGAAGGCATGGAGCGCGCTGCAGAAGAAAAAGATGCAGCCCATGCTGAACCGGGCCCTGCGCCAGACGTATCCGCCGGGCTCGGCCTTCAAGCTGGTGGTCGCCGCCGCGGCGCTGGAGGACGGGCTGTACTCCTCGGTGGACGAGCCGACCAAGAGCCCGGATCCGTACCGCCTGCCGGGCACGACCACCGATATGCACAACGAGAACAGGTCGGCGCCCTGTGAGAACGCGACGCTACGCACCGCCCTGCAGTACTCCTGTAATACGGTCTTCGCGAAGATGGCCGTGGACCTGGGCCAGTCCAAGGTGGCGGCGCAGGCCGAGAAGCTGGGCTTCGACGACTCCAAGCTGGACATTCCGGTGCGCGCCGCGAAGAGCCTCTACCCGCACGGTATGGACCGGGCGCAGACGGCGCTGAGCGGTATGGGCCAGTTCGATGTGACCGCGACCCCGCTGCAGATGGCGATGGTCGCCTCGGCCATCGCCGAAGACGGCAAGCTGATGACCCCGTACGAGGTCGACCGCACCACCGATGGCAACGCGTCCGCGCTGGACCGCACCGGGACCAAGACCTACAGCCAGGCGATGTCCAAGGACACCGCGACCGAGCTCCGGTCCGCGATGCGGACGGTGGTGGAGAAGGGCACCGGCACCAACGCGAAGATCCCCGGGGTGACGGTGGGCGGCAAGACCGGCACCGCCCAGCACGGCGAGAACAACAGCGCCAACCCGTACGCGTGGTTCGTGAGTTACGCGGATGACGGCAGCGGCCACAAGGTCGCGGTCGCGGTGGTGGTCGAGGACAGCGACGCGGCGCGCGCCGATATCTCCGGCGGCGGCCTGGCCGGGCCGATCGCCAAGTCGGTCATGAAGGCCGCGCTCCCCGGCGAGTGAGCCGAAGGGGCGCGCCGCTGTCGAAAGGGAGAGCGCGCGGAGGCCGCGAGGGCTCCCATCGCTATGCGGCTACCGCCGCGCGAGTGGCCGAGCACGGTCGGCTGGGCAGGGGGAGGCTGGAGCGCCCCGGAGGCGAACCGAGCCCTGAAAAAGGGGGGGCCGAGCACGGTCGACTGTCGACAGCGACTCGAGCGCCCCGGAGGCGAACCGAGCCAGGAAAGAAACAGGGTGCCTCGTAGACTGGACGGCGTGAGCGAGCGCCCCCAGAACGAATCCGACGAATCCGACGAATTCGAAGAGATCGTCGGAGCCGAGACCGACCGTGACCCCGATCTGGCGGTGATCGAGGCCGGCAGCCGGACGCTGCGCGCGCAGTCGGGGCCGCCGCAGGGGGACGGCATCCCGGCCCGGCCGGCCGACCCCGAGGTGGACCGCGCCCTGCGCGAGGTGGAGACGGAGCTGGCCAAGCGCTGGCCGGAGACCAAGCTCGACCCCTCGCTGGTGCGGATCGAGTCGTTGATGGACATCCTCGGCTCGCCGCAGCGGGCCTACCCCTCGATCCACATCACCGGGACGAACGGCAAGACCAGCACCGCCCGCATGATCGAGTCGCTGCTGGGCGCCTTCGATCTGCGCACCGGCCGCTATACGAGCCCGCATGTGCAGTCCATCACCGAACGGATCAGCCTGGACGGGTCGCCGATCTCCGCCGAGCGGTTCGTCGAGACATACCAGGATATTCAGCCGTATATCGATATGGTCGACGGCCAACAGGAGCACCGGCTGTCCTTCTTCGAGGTGCTCACCGGTATGGCGTACGCAGCCTTCGCGGACGCGCCGGTGGATATCGCGGTGGTCGAGGTCGGCATGGGCGGCTCCTGGGACGCCACCAATGTGATCGACGCGGGCGTCGCCGTGATCATGCCGATCTCCCTGGACCACACCGAGCGGCTCGGCACCACTCCGGAGCAGATCGCCACGGAGAAGGCCGGGATAGTCAAGCAGGACGCCACCGTGGTGCTCGCGCAGCAGCCGGTGGAGGCCGCCTCCGTGGTCCTCAAGCGCGCGGTCGAGGTGGACGCCACGGTCGCCCGCGAGGGCATGGAGTTCGGCGTGCTCTCCCGTGAGCAGGCGGTCGGCGGGCAGCTGCTGACGCTGCGCGGCCTCGGCGGTGAGTACCCCGGCATCTTCCTCCCGCTGTACGGCGCCCATCAGGCGCATAACGCGGCGGTGGCGCTGGCCGCCGTCGAGGCGTTCTTCGGGATCGGCACCCAGCATGCCCGCACGCTGGACCTCGAGACCATCCGCTCCGCCTTCGCCTCCGTCACCTCGCCCGGCCGTATGGAGGTCGTGCGCCGCAGCCCCACCGTGGTGCTGGACGCCGCGCACAACCCGGCGGGCGCGCGGTCCGCGGCCGAGGCCGTCACCGAGGCGTTCGGCTTCAGCCGGCTGGTCGGTGTGGTCGGGGCGAGCGACGACAAGGACGTCCGCGGCCTTCTGGAAGCCTTCGAGCCGATTTTCGCCGAGGTCGTGGTGACCCGTAATTCCAGCCATCGCGCGATGGACCCGGACGCGTTGGCCGCGATCGCCGTCGAGGTTTTCGGCCCCGACCGGGTACAGGTCGAGCCGCGGCTTGACGATGCCCTGGAGGAGGCGATCACCCTTGCGGAGGAAGAGGGCGAATACTCCGGCGCGGGTGTGCTGGTGACCGGCTCGGTGATCACGGTCGGCGAGGCCCGGCTGCTCCTGGGGAAGGGCTGATATGCGAACGCTGTGCGCCTCCACTCTGATCGGCGAGTTCTTTGTGATCGGCTTCGCCGGGCTGGTCGCGATGAAGATGTCCGATCTGTCGATGGGCACTGTCTGGACGGTCTGCGGCGTCGCCATGGCGCTGTGTGTGCTGCTGTGCGGCGCGCTGAGCCGTCCCGGGGCGGTGCAGATCGGCTGGGCCCTCCAGATCGGCCTGGTGCTGAGCGGCTTCATCGTCACCACGATGTTCTTCCTCGGCGTGGTCTTCGCCGCTCTGTGGTGGGCCTCCGTTTACTTCGGCCGCAAGGTCGACGAGGCGAAGGCGCGGTTCGCCGCGTCCTCCGCTCCCTCCGCTGACGCTGCGTAACGTGGGCCACGTTCACCCATGTAGCCTCTGCGACACAGCTTCACCCGCACGCCACTTCCCTAAGGAGCCCGCACAGTGAGCCAGCGCACGCTCGTCCTTCTCAAGCCCGACGCCGTACGACGCGGTCTGGTGGGCGAGATTCTGGGGCGGATCGAGAAGAAGGCGGGCTGGACGATCAGTGCCCTGGAGCTGCGCGAGCTGGGCCATGAGGTCCTGGAGCAGCACTACGCCGAGCATGTCGGCAAGCCGTTCTACGAGCCGCTGGTGGAGTTCATGGCCTCCGGTCCGGCCGTGGCACTGGTCGTCGAGGGCGAGCGGGTGATCGAGGGCGTACGGGCGCTGGCCGGGCCGACCGACCCGATCGCCGCGGCGCCGGGCTCCATCCGTGGCGATTTCGGCACCATCGTGAGGGAAAATCTGATCCATGCCTCGGACTCCGAAGAGTCCGCCGAACGGGAAATCAAGATTTTCTTTCCCGGTCTTGCCTGATCGTCCCGATCTCGCCTGATCGTTCATCAGCTTGGCACACCCCCTGTTGACCTGGGGGCGGTCGAATTTCTCGGCCGCCCCTTGGCATATGCGGGCCGATCGGGGGAACGCATCTCCGCGACACGACGTCACCATTAGGTGGGGCGGGCTCGTGTTCTGCTGACAATGGCGGAGGACCCCCGCAGCGTGTTCGAGCGGGCGTGACTACGATGAAGCTTCCGCGCCTCGCAGCGCACCACACATCCCTGCCGACCTCAAGTAAGCAAACGCTCCAGTAGGGAAGGCCTGACGTATCCTCATGGGGAACAACATGTCGTTCATCGGCCGTGACATGGCTGTCGACCTCGGGACCGCCAACACGCTGGTGTACGTCAGGGGCCGCGGGATCGTCCTCAACGAGCCATCCGTCGTCGCCATCAACACCAACACCGGCGGAATTCTCGCCGTGGGCGCCGAGGCAAAGAAGATGATCGGCCGCACCCCTGGCAACATCGTCGCTGTGCGTCCGCTCAAGGACGGCGTTATCGCCGACTTCGAGATCACCGAGCGGATGCTGCGGTACTTCATCCTGAAGATCCATAAGCGCCGCTATCTCGCCCGCCCCCGTGTGGTCATCTGTGTTCCCTCCGGAATCACGGGAGTCGAGCGCCGCGCCGTCATCGAGGCGTCCACCCAGGCGGGCGCCCGCCAGGTGCACATCATCGAGGAGCCCATGGCCGCCGCCATCGGTTCCGGCCTCCCGGTCCACGAGGCCACCGGCAACATGGTCGTGGACATCGGCGGTGGCACCACCGAGGTCGCCGTCATCTCGCTGGGCGGCATCGTCACCGCCCAGTCCATCCGGGTGGCGGGCGATGAGCTGGACAATGCGATCATCCAGCACATCAAGAAGGAATACAGCCTGCTGCTCGGTGAGCGCACCGCCGAGAACATCAAGATCACAATCGGCTCGGCGTTCGAGAGCGACGAGGAGGAGCACACCGAGATCCGCGGCCGCGACCTGGTCAGTGGGCTCCCCAAGACCGTCGTGATCTCCGCCGCCGAGGTCCGCAAGGCCATGGAGGAGCCGGTCAACTCCATTGTCGACGCGGTCAAGACCACCCTCGACAAGTGCCCGCCGGAGCTCTCCGGTGACGTCATGGACCGTGGCATCGTGCTCACCGGCGGCGGCGCGCTGCTGCGCGGCCTCGACGAGCGGCTGCGCTGCGAGACCGGCATGCCGATCCATATCGCCGAGGACCCGCTGGACTCGGTCGCGCTCGGCTCCGGCAAGTGCGTCGAGGAGTTCGAGGCGCTCCAGCAGGTGCTGGACGCCCAGCCCCGCAGATGACAATCCGGCGGATCCGCCGTACGGGTGGATGGCTGCCCGTGCGGCGGAACGCTGATATACAGGCATAAGGCTCCCCAGGACCGGTCGCACACCATAAATCCGGGATCGGTCCGACTTCGACGAGGAAGGCACGTCGCCGCACGTGAGGGACACACGAGAGAGCCGGCTGCTCCTGGTGCTGCTGGTCGCCATCGCGTTCGCGCTGATCACGGTGGATATCCGCGGCGGCGAGGACTCGCCCCTCGACGGCGCCCGTCAGGCCGCCGCTTCCGTCTTCGGCCCGGTGGAGGACGGGGTCTCCTCCGCCGTCGACCCGGTCGGCAACGCCGTGGCGGCCGTACGGGACTCCGATGAGCGGCACGACCGGATCAGCGCCCTGGAACGGGAGAACGCCAAGCTCAAGCAGCGGCTCGGCAGCGACGCCCGCAACCACGCCCGCGCCGGTGAGCTCGACAAGCTGCTGAAGACCGCGGGCCGAGGCCAGTACGGCATCAAGGGCGCCGAGGTCATCGGCATCGGCGCCGCCCAGGGCTTCTCCTGGACCGTCACCCTCGACGTCGGCAGCGACGACGGCATCCGCCGCGACCAGACCGTCATCAACGGCGACGGACTGGTCGGCCGGGTCACCACCGTCGGCCCCTCGACCGCCACCGTGCTGCTCGCCATCGACCCGGACTTCACCGTGGGCACCCGGATGGAGAAGTCCGGTGAGCTCGGCTTCGCCACCGGGCGCGGCGATCGCTCGCTCCACGTCCAGCTCCTCAACGGCAAGGCCAAGATCAAGAAGGGCGACCGGCTCGTCACCTTCGGCTCCCAGGCTGACAAGCCGTTCGTTCCCGGCGTCCCGGTCGGCAAGGTGGTCCGCGTCGACCCCACCGGCGGCGACCTCACCCGCACGCTCCAGGTGCGCCCGTACGTCGGATTCAGCAAGCTGGACATCGTAGGGGTCGTCGTCCAGCCGCCGCGCACCAACCCGCGCGACACCGTGCTGCCGCCCAAGCCCGCGAAGCCCAAGCCGACGCCCACGGTCACCGTCACGGCCACCCCCTCCGCCACGCCCACGAGCCCGGCCGCCAACAGGAGCTGACCGATGCTGCACCTCAACCGGATCGTCCTGTCGACCGTCCTCGTGGTCTTCGCCCTCGTCGTCCAGATCTGTGTGCTCGCCCGGCTGCAACTGCCCGGCGCCGTACCGGATCTGCTGCTGCTCGTCGTCCTCGGCCTCGCGCTCGTCTACGGCCACACCGGCGGCGCCCTCATCGGCTTCGGCGCGGGCCTGCTCGCCGACCTCGCCCCGCCCGCCGACCACGCCGCCGGGCGCTATGCGCTGGTGCTGTGCGTCATCGGCTATCTGGCGGGGCTCGCCAAGCCGGAGACCGGCCAGCTCCGGTCGGCCACCGGGCCGATGCTCGTGGTCGTGGCCGCGGCCCTCGGGGCCACGCTGCTGTACGCGGGCGTCGGCATCCTCGTCGGTGACGACGCGGCCCGCCAGGTGGGCCTGGGCAAGCTGCTGTTCACCGCCGTCCTCTACGACCTGCTGCTGGCGCCCTTCACGGTGCCGCTCATCATGGGGCTGGCCAGACGGAGTGAGAACGATCCGATGGCCGACAGCGCCGGTGGCACCGGCGGCGAGAGCGCGTCCCGCTGGATCAGCGCGGCGGGCGGCGTCAGCACCGGCCGGATGAGCCGGATGAGCCGGCTCCGCCGCCCGGGCCGGACCGCCCGCATCAGCAGCCAGCGCGGTGGGCTGCTCTCGAAGGCCGGCAAGAGCAGGACGGGACGCATCAAGGGGGTCAAGCGCCTGTGAGGCTGCCATCTCCCGCCGCCCACCCGTCGCCCGCCACCACCCTCAGCGGAGGCGCGCCATGAGCAACATCCCGGAGACCGGACGGACTCCGCGGGTCACCGTCCGGCTCGTCGCCATCCAGATCCTGGTCTTCTCCTTGCTGCTGACCCTCGGCGGCCGTCTGTGGTATCTCCAGATCCGCAACGGCGACGAGTACACCGCCGAAGCCGCCAACAACCATGTCCAGCAGGTCGTCCACCCCGCCGTGCGCGGTTCGATACTGGACGCCCGCGGCGTGCCGCTCGCCGACAACCAGACCCGTCTCGTCGTCTCCGCCAGCCGCACCGAGCTGATGAAGCTGCCGGACGACGGGAAGGCCGTCCTCACCCGGCTGGCGGGCGTTCTGCAGATGAAGCCCAAGGACGTCATGGACAAGGTCCGGCTGTGTGACGCCAAGACCCCCCAGCCCTGCTGGAACGGTTCCCCGTACCAGCCCATCCCGATCACGGACGAGGCCAGCGCCAAGCAGGCCCTGCAGATCCGCGAGCGCGAAGAGGACTTCCCCGGGATCAGCGCCGAGCCCACCGCCGTGCGCCGCTACGCCGCGCCCGCGGGTTCCAACGCCGCCCAGGTGCTCGGCTATCTCTCGCCGGTCACCGATGAGCAGATAAAGAAGGCTGAGCACACCAAGTCGCCGCTGCTCCGCTCCGACCAGGTCGGCAGCAACGGCCTTGAGCACGAGTACGACACCCAGCTGCGCGGCAAGGCGGGCGTCACCCGCTACGAGGTCGACAACCTCGGCCGGGTCATCGGCCAGCGGGAGAGCCAGCGGGCCCGCCCCGGGGACAACGTCGTCACCAGCATCGACTCCCGCGTCCAGGCGGTCGCGGAGAAGGAGCTGGACCAGGCGATGAGGGACGCCCGCAAGCAGTTCGACAAGAACACCAGCACCAATTACAAGGCGGACTCGGGCGCGGTCGTGGTCATGGAGGCCAAGACCGGCCGGGTCGTGGCCATGGCCTCCAACCCGGCGTACGACCCCAACGCCTGGGTCGGCGGCATCTCCGGCAAGGACTACAAGAAGCTCACCGGCAAGGACAGCAACTACCCGCTGCTGAACCGGGCCATCCAGGGCCAGGCGGCCCCCGGCTCGATCTTCAAGGTGATCCCCACAACCGCCGCGGTCAACGCCGGATACGGCTTCAACGGGCCCTACCCCTGCACCAGCTCGTTCAACATCGGCGGCCAGGTCTTCAAGAACTTCGAGTCCCAGAGCCACGGCGGGATCAGCCTCGGCCGCGCGCTGGAGGTCTCCTGCGACACCGTCTTCTACCGCCTCGCCTATGACGAGTGGAAGAAGGACGGGGGCAACAAGCCCAAGAAGAAGCCGGCGGACTGGTTCTACAAGACCGCCCACCGGTTCGGCCTCGGCAAGGAGACCGGTATCGACCTCCCCAACGAGGTCACCGGCCGGATCCCCGACCGCCAGTGGAAGAAGGACTACTGGAAGGCCAACAAGGACGCCTGGTGCAAGAGCGGCAAGAGGGACGGGGACTACGGCCAGCGGCTCGCCTACGAGAACTGCCTCGAAGGCATGAAGATGCGCGCCGGTGACTCCGTCAACTTCTCCATCGGCCAGGGCGACACCCTGGTCACCCCGATCCAGATGGCCACCATCTACTCGGCGATCAGCAACGGCGGCACGCTCTACAACCCGTCCGTCGGCAAGGCGATCGTCAGCCCCGACGGCAAGCAGATCCAGGAGATCAAGCCCACGTCACACGGCAAGCTGCCGATGAGCGCCCGGACGCACGATCAAATCGACAGCGCGCTCGCGGGCGTCGCCACCCGGGGCACCGCCGCCTGGCGGTTCCAGGGCTGGCCGCAGGACAGGATCCCGATGCACGCCAAGACCGGTACCGCGGAGGTCTACGGCAAGCAGACCACCTCGTGGTTCGCGACGTACACCAAGGACTACTCGATCGTCATGACGATCTCCCAGGGCGGCACCGGCTCCGGGGCCTCGGGCCCGGCCGTGCGCAAGATCTACAACGCGCTCTACGGAATCGACGCCAAGGGCAAGATCGACGAGCACAAGGCGCTGCTGCCCAAGCCTCAGGCCGGCCTCCCCAGGATCGAGCCCGACGGCTCCATCGAGGCCCAGCCGCTCGGCAAGCAGTTCGAGCGGGCGGCCCGGGACCAGCGGCGCCGGGGAGGCCGGCAGTGAGTGACGCACGCGCGGCCGCCGGGCCGCAGCAGACAACGAAGGCCGCACCTCTGCGCCGCGCGGGCGGAGTAATGAACAGGAGGCACAGGTGAGCGCTTCCACCAGTTACTCCATCCGCCGCTTCACCCCGGAGCGCGGCACCTGGAGCAAGCTCATGGCGCGCGACTCGCTCGTCCGCCGCCTCGACTGGGTGCTGCTGCTCACCACCCTCGCCCTGTCGGCGATCGGCGCCGCGCTCGTCCACTCCGCGACCCGCAACCGCACCGAGCTCAACCAGGGCGATCCGTACTACTTCCTGGTCCGCCATGCCATGAACACCGGTATCGGGCTGCTGCTCGCGATCGGCACCATCTGGCTCGGCCATCGCACCCTGCGCGGCGCGGTCCCGATCCTCTACGGCCTGTCCGTCGTGCTCGTCCTCGCCGTCCTCACCCCGCTCGGCTCGACCATCAACGGCGCCCACGCGTGGATCGTGATCGGCGGCGGATTCTCCCTCCAGCCCGGCGAGTTCGCCAAGATCACGATCATTCTGGGCATGGCGATGCTGCTGGCCGCGCGCGTGGACGCCGGCGACCGGTTCCACCCCGACCATCGCACCGTCGTCCAGTCCCTCGGACTGGCCGCGCTCCCCATCGCGATCGTCCTGATGATGCCGGACCTCGGCTCGGTGATGGTCATGGCGGTGATCGTGCTCGCCGTACTGCTCGCCTCCGGCGCCTCCAACCGCTGGGTCGCGGGACTGATCCTCACCGCGGTGATCGGCGCGCTGCTCGTCTGGAAGCTCGGCGTCCTGGACCAGTACCAGATCGACCGCTTCGCCGCCTTCGCCAACCCCGCCCTGGACCCGGCCGGTGTCGGCTACAACACCAACCAGGCGCGGATCGCGATCGGCTCCGGCGGTCTCACCGGCAAGGGGCTCTTCCACGGCACCCAGACCACCGGTCAGTTCGTGCCCGAGCAGCAGACCGACTTCGTCTTCACGGTGGCGGGGGAGGAGCTCGGGTTCCTCGGTGCCGGTCTGATCATCGTGCTGCTGGGGGTCGTGCTGTGGCGCGCCTGCCGGATCGCCCGTGACACCACGGAGCTGTACGGGACGGTCGTCGCCGCCGGGATCATCGCCTGGTTCGCCTTCCAGGCGTTCGAGAACATCGGCATGACGCTGGGCATCATGCCGGTCGCCGGTCTGCCGCTGCCCTTCGTCTCCTACGGCGGCTCGTCGATGTTCGCCGTATGGATCGCCGTCGGCCTCCTGCAGTCGATCCGGGTGCAACGTCCGGTCTCCGCGTAGGTCTGCCAGGGTGGCGTTGGGGAACGTGTCACAACATGGTCGATACTAAGCAGGAGATCGAGCGCAAGTACGAGGCGACGGCCGAAGAAGCCGGTCCGTCCGGACGGCCCGACCTGCCGGGTCTGCCCGAGCTGACCGGCGCCGGCCCGGTCGCGTCCGTGGTGAGCAAAGGGGTGACCACCCTCGACGCCACCTATTACGACACCCCCGGGCGGCGGCTTCTGGCGGACGGCATCACCCTGCGCCGCCGCACGGGCGGCGATGACGCGGGCTGGCATCTGAAGCTGCCGGTCGGACCGGACACCCGGGAGGAGATCCACGCGCCGCTCGGCGACGAGGTGCCGTCCGAGATGGCCGCGCTCCTGCGCTCGCGGGTCCGCCGCGCCCCGCTGCTCCCACTCGCCCATCTGCGATCCGAGCGGGACCGTAAACATCTGGTGGACGCCGACGGCACCGTGCTCGCCGAGGTGTCCGTCGACCGCGTGACGGCACGGCGGCTGGCGCCCGAGGAGAGCGAGCCGGTGCGGTGGACCGAGGTCGAGGTGGAGCTCGCCGAGGACCGGGGCCACGACCAGCGGCTGCTCGACGCGGTCGAGGTGCGGCTCGGCGAAGGGGGTCTGCACCGCGCCGAGAGCCCCTCCAAGCTCGCCAAGGCCCTGGCCGAGACGGAGGCGGGCGCGACCGCCGTCGAGGCCGGCGGGGCCAAGCCCGGCCGGCCCGCGAAGCCCGGGAAACCCGCCACGACCGCCCAGCAGGTCCGACAGGACGCGAAGGCCCCGCGGCGCCCGCTCGGCGCGGGCGATGTCGTCCTGGACTACGTACGCCGACAGCTCGACGCCCTCGTGGAGCTCGACCCCGCCGTGCGCCGGGACGTACCGGACTCGGTGCACCGCATGCGCGTCGCCACCCGCCGGCTGCGCAGCGCGTTCCGCTCGTACCGCACGGTCCTCGACCGTACGGTCACCGATCCGATCGGCGACGAGCTGAAGTGGCTGGCCGGCGAGCTCGGTGTGGAGCGCGACCGCGAGGTGCTCACCGCACGGCTCGAGACCCGGCTCGCCGAGCTGCCGGACGACCTCCGGCTCGGCCCGGTGGAGGCCCGGCTGTGCCACTGGTCGCAGGCGCGGCGCGACAGCGCACGCGAGATCGTGCTCGGCGCGCTCGACAGCGACCGCTATCTCACGCTCCTCGACACCCTCGACGCGCTGGTGGCCGACCCGCCGCTGCGGCCCGCCGCCGCGAAGCCGGCCGGGCCGGTGGCCGCCAAGGCCGTGCTGCGCGACTACGAGCGGCTCGCGGCCCGGATGGCCACCGCCCTGGAGACGGCCCCGGGGCCGGACCGCGACATCACCGTCCACCAGGCCCGCAAGGCTGCCAAGCGCGTCCGCTACGCCGCCGAGACCGCCCGGCCCGCGCTCGGCAAACCCGCGAAGAAGTTCGCCCGCCGTATGGAAGCCCTGCAGGACGTGCTCGGCGAGCACCAGGACAGCGTCGTCGCCCGTGAGGCGCTGCGGGTGCTGGCCACACAGGCGCACGGCGCGGGGGAGAGCGACTTCACCTTCGGGCTGCTCTACGGGCGCGAGGAGGCGCGGGCGGCCGACAGCGAGCGCGAGCTGCCGGGCGCCTGGGCGAAGGCCTCGCGCCCCAAGCACCGGGCGGCCCTGGGAGCGTGACCGAACGAATGGCCGATCGTTGGTACTGGTGCACGGCTTCCCCGCCGGCGCGGGGGTGATCCGGACCGGGACGAGTGCGATGTTCCGGACCACGTTAGGCTTGAGGGTCATCCCTGTCCCACTCACGAAAGTCCTGTGATGTCTGTCGAGTCGGTCTTCCCACAGCTCGAGGCCCTGCTCCCGCATGTGCAGAAGCCGATCCAGTACGTAGGCGGGGAGCTCAACTCCACCGTCAAGCGGTGGGATGAGTGTGACGTCCGCTGGGCGCTCATGTACCCCGACGCCTACGAGGTCGGTCTGCCCAACCAGGGCGTCCAGATCCTCTACGAGGTCCTCAACGAGCGGGACGGCGTGCTCGCCGAGCGTACGTACAGCGTCTGGCCGGACCTCGAGGAGCTGATGCGCGAGCACAAGGTGCCGCAGTTCACCGTGGACGCGCACCGCCCGGTGTCCGCCTTCGACGTCTTCGGCGTCTCCTTCTCGACCGAGCTGGGCTACACCAATCTGCTCACCGCGCTTGATCTCGCCGGCATCCCGCTGGACGCCGCCGACCGCACCGAGGACCACCCCGTCGTGGTCGCGGGCGGTCACGCCGCGTTCAACCCGGAGCCGATCGCGGACTTCATCGACTGCGCGGTGCTCGGCGACGGTGAGCAGGCCGTGCTGGAGATGACCGAGATCATCCGGGCCTGGAAGGCCGAGGGCCGGCCGGGCGGCCGCGATGAGCTGCTCTTCCGCCTCGCCCGCACCGGCAGCATCTATGTGCCGAAGTTCTACGACGTGGAGTACCTGGCCGACGGCCGGATCTCCCGGGTGGTGCCGAACCGCTCCGGCGTGCCGTGGCGGGTCTCGAAGCACACCGTCATGGACCTCGACGAGTGGCCGTACCCGAAGCAGCCGCTGGTTCCGCTCGCCGAGACCGTCCATGAGCGGATGTCGGTGGAGATCTTCCGTGGCTGCACCCGTGGCTGCCGCTTCTGCCAGGCGGGCATGATCACCCGCCCGGTGCGCGAGCGGTCCATCACCGGCATCGGCGAGATGGTCGACAAGGGTCTGAAGGCCACCGGCTTCGAGGAGGTCGGACTGCTGTCGCTGTCCTCCGCCGACCACACCGAGATCGGCGATATCGCCAAGGGTCTCGCCGACCGGTACGAGGAGGACAAGATCGGCCTGTCCCTCCCCTCGACCCGGGTGGACGCCTTCAACATCGACCTCGCCAACGAGCTGACCCGCAACGGCCGCCGCTCGGGCCTGACCTTCGCCCCCGAGGGCGGCAGCGAGCGCATCCGTAAGGTCATCAACAAAATGGTCTCGGAAGAGGACCTCATCCGGACCGTCGCCACCGCGTACGGCAACGGCTGGCGGCAGGTGAAGCTGTACTTCATGTGCGGTCTGCCCACCGAGACCGATGACGACGTCCTGGAGATCGCCGACATGGCGACGAAGGTCATCGCCAAGGGCCGCGAGGTGTCCGGCAAGAACGACATCCGCTGCACCGTCTCGATCGGCGGCTTCGTGCCGAAGCCGCACACCCCCTTCCAGTGGGCGCCGCAGCTCAGCGCCGAGGAGACGGACGTGCGGCTGGAGAAGCTGCGCGACAAGATCCGCGGCGACAAGAAGTACGGCCGCTCCATCGGCTTCCGCTACCACGACGGCAAGCCGGGCATCGTCGAGGGCCTGCTCTCGCGCGGCGACCGCCGGGTGGGCGCGGTCATCCGCGCCGTCTACGAGGACGGTGGCCGCTTCGACGGCTGGCGTGAGCACTTCTCGTACGACCGCTGGATGGCGTGCGCCGAGCGCACGCTGCCCGACTTCGGTCTGGACGTCGACTGGTACACCACGCGCGAGCGCACCTACGAGGAGGTCCTGCCCTGGGACCACCTCGACTCCGGTCTCGACAAGGACTGGCTCTGGGAGGATTGGCAGGACGCCCTCGACGAGACCGAGGTCGACGACTGCCGCTGGACCCCGTGCTTCGACTGCGGCGTCTGCCCGCAGATGGACACCGGGATCCAGATCGGCCCGACGGGCCGGAAGCTGCTGCCGCTGTCGGTCGTGAAGTAGCCGTCCGGTAACCCTCGGCTCACAAAGTAGGCTGGAAGACACGAGGGCCGCACAGGCCCTGGTGTTCGACCGCAAGAAAGTACAAGGAGACAGTCCCCTGGGCAAGCGACAGCCCGAAGGCCCGCCGCCCGCACCGGCGGTGCAGCGCATCCGTTTGCGCTACACCAAGCGCGGCCGCCTCCGGTTCACCAGCCACCGCGACTTCCAGCGCGCCTTCGAGCGGGCGCTGCGCCGCGCCGAGGTGCCCATGGCGTACTCGGCGGGCTTCACCCCGCACCCGAAGGTGTCGTACGCCAATGCCGCACCCACCGGCACCGGCAGTGAGGCCGAGTACCTGGAGATCCAGCTCACCGAGGCGCGCGACCCGGAGAGGCTGCGCGTCCTTCTGGACGAGTCGCTGCCCGCGGGTCTCGACGTCATCGACGCCGTCGAGGCCCGTACCCCCGGCCTCACCGACCGGCTGCAGGCGTCCGTAT
Source organism: Streptomyces sp. NPDC005393 (assembly GCF_040606675.1). Lineage (NCBI taxonomy): Bacteria > Bacillati > Actinomycetota > Actinomycetes > Kitasatosporales > Streptomycetaceae > Streptomyces > Streptomyces sp. NPDC005393. The sequence goes on from NZ_JBEXFG010000004.1 coordinate 102,428, forward strand.
GGGAGATCCGGCTCGACCGGGTCGCCCCGGCGGAGGCCGAGCGGGCCGTCGCGGCCTTCCTCGAGGCCGACACGGTCGAGGTCGAGCGCCGGACGAAAAATGGGTTGCGGACCTTCGACGCCCGAGCCGCGGTGGCCCGGCTGGAGGCGCTCGCGCCTCGGGCCGATAGGCCGGAGGACGCTGGCTGTGCGATACTGCGGCTGGTGGTACGGCACCTGACACCTGCTGTACGACCCGACGACGTCCTGTCCGGTCTCCGCGCTACGGCCGACCTGGCGCCGCCGGTCCCCGCAGCGGTGACCAGGCTGGCGCAGGGGCTGCTCGATGAGGAGTCCGGCACGGTGACCGACCCGCTCGCGCCCGATCGCGAGGCAGTCCCGGCCGCCCCATCCACGGCCGCCGAGCTGACCGCCGCGATGGCGCCGGAAGGTTCCGCGTAAGGACCGCCGTCGATGCGCCGCCGATGCACTTGGGAGCCACCCGGGTCCGGCTGGCGCACTGACCAGAAGACTTTCGCCGGTCCCGGCATTTCCGGTCCCGGCGAGCGAGACGACAGCTCCCGTGCGGCGCCCACGCCCCGGACGGTCGGCACCCGCGCATAGCGCGGATGGCCGGCCGGAAGCAGGCGCGGCGCCCGGGAGCGTGACGGGAGAAACGCCCGCATGCTCGAGCCGATTGAGCCGACCCAACCTGTCCAGCCCCTTGGGCAAGCCGCGCCACGCGCCGCCGTCCCCGGGGATTCCATCGAGAGCACGCCCAGCGACACCCTGCCGCCGCGCCGCCGCCGTGCGGCCTCCCGGCCGGCCGGTCCGCCGGTCGGCGTAGTGGGCGACGCCGAGGTCACCGCACCCGCCGTACCGGCCATACCGGCTGATCAGATCGGTGCCGGCGGAGCTTCCGAGCCCATCGCCGCCGGGGCCGCCGTGGCCGCCGCGAGTGGGCCCGAGGCCGACCTTGACACGGATTCCGCCGCTCCGCCCGCCCGTGCGCGCCGTCGGGTGACGCGCAAGACGACCGCCCCGGCCGGTGCGCCGGAGGTCGCCGAGACCGTGGTGCCGGCCGATGCCGGCCGTGGTGACGAGACGACCGAGGCCGAGGCTTCCGCCGAGGCCGCCCAGGAGCCCGCGGCCGAGCCCGCGCCGCCGGCCCGTCCGCGCCGCCGTGCGACCCGTAAGGCGGCCGCCCCGGCGGGTGCGCCGGAGGCCGCCGAGACCGTGGTGCCGGCAGAGGAGCCCGCGGAGCGGTCCACCAGGACCGCCGACGCGGCCGACGCCGGTGAGGCCACCGAGGCTGCCGAGCAGCCCGCGGCGCCCGCTCGTACGCGCCGTCGTGCGAGCCGTAAGGCGACCGCCCCGGCGGGCGCCCCCCAGACCGAGGCCGCCGGTGCGGACGCGTCGTCTGCGGCGGCCGCTGGTGACAGTGGTGACGAGGCCACCGCCCCAGCAGCAGTCGCCGCAGACGCCCCGGCCGATGAGGCTCCGCGCGCCCGTACGCGCCGTCGTGCCGGCCGTAAGGCGGCCGCCCCGGCCGGTGAGCCGGAGACCGCCGAGACGGCGGAGTCTGCGGAGGAGTCCGCTGAAGCCGAGACCGAGACCGTGCCCGCGGCGCCCGCTCGTACGCGTCGCCGTGCGAGCCGTAAGGCGACCGCCCCCGCCGGGACGCCCTCGGAGGCCGAGGCCGCCGAGGCGCCCGCCGCCGAGGAGCAGGGCCGGCCCGCCGAGGAGACCGGCGGCGCGGAGGCCGAGGAGGCGCCGCGCGGCCGCACCCGTCGCCGTGCGACCCGTAGCACCGCGCCCGCCGCCGAGGAGCAGGGCGAGCCGGAGCCGCAGGCCGCGCAGGCCCAGGCCGCCGAGGCCGAGCCCGAGCCCGCGCCCCGTTCGCGCCGCCGGGCCGTACGGCCGCCGACGGCCGTCTTCCAGGCGCCGGTGTTCACCGAGCCGGTGTTCCAGACCCCGGAGAGCGCCGCCGCCGAGGCCGCCGCCGCCGTGGACGAGGCCGAGGAAGAAGAGGAAGAGCACACCGCCGAGGCCCCCGAGCCCGCCGCGCCCGCCACCGGCGGTCGCCGTCGGCGCCGCCGCCGCGGCGAGCCCGCCGAGGAGCGGGTGGAGGCCGAGGAGACCACCGAGGCCGCCGAGCCCGCGGAGGCGGAGGCCCAGCAGGCCGAGGACGAGCACGGCGACGAGGAGTCGGGCGACCGCCCGTCCCGCCGCCGTCGCCGTGGCGGGCGCCGCCGCCGCCGGGGCGAGGCCGCCGACGCCGAGGGCGCCGAGGGGCGTTCCGAGGGCGAGACCGACGAGCGGTACGAGGACGAGTCCGGCGCCGAGGGCGAGGGCGCCGAGGAGCCGGACGAGGAGGACGCCGAGGCCGGTGAGACCACCGGTGGTGGCTCCAGCAGCAGCCGTCGCCGCCGTCGCCGCCGCCGGCGCAGCGGGGACGCCGTCGAGGGCGAGGCCGACGGTGACGACCCGGAGCGCACGGTCGTCAAGGTCCGTGAGCCCCGTAAGAAGGAAGTGCCCGGCACGGGCGCCGACGAGGTGCAGTCGATCAAGGGGTCGACGCGTCTGGAGGCCAAGAAGCAGCGCCGCCGCGAGGGCCGCGAGCAGGGCCGCCGCCGGGTGCCGATCATCACCGAGGCCGAGTTCCTGGCCCGCCGCGAGGCGGTCGAGCGGGTGATGGTCGTCCGCCAGAGCGGTGAGCGCACCCAGATCGGCGTGCTGGAGGACAACGTCCTCGTCGAGCACTTCGTCAACAAGGAGCAGGCGACCAGCTACGTCGGCAACGTCTACCTGGGCAAGGTCCAGAACGTACTGCCGTCGATGGAGGCCGCCTTCGTCGACATCGGCAAGGGCCGTAACGCCGTGCTGTACGCGGGCGAGGTCAACTTCGACGCGCTGGGGCTCGCCAACGGGCCGCGCCGCATCGAGACCGCCCTGAAGTCCGGGCAGCCCGTCCTCGTCCAGGTCACCAAGGACCCGATCGGACACAAGGGCGCGCGGCTGACCAGCCAGGTCTCCCTGCCCGGCCGCTATCTGGTGTACGTGCCCGAGGGCTCGATGACCGGGATCAGCCGCAAGCTGCCCGACACCGAGCGGGCGCGCCTGAAGCAGATCCTCAAGAAGATCGTCCCCGAGGACGCGGGCGTGATCGTCCGTACCGCCGCGGAGGGCGCGAGCGAGGAGGAGCTGGCCCGCGACGTCGCGCGGCTCCAGGCGCAGTGGGAGGAGATCAAGCAGAAGGCCAAGAGCGGCAACGCCCCGTCGCTGCTCTACGGTGAGCCGGACATGACCGTCCGGGTCGTCCGCGACATCTTCAACGAGGACTTCTCCAAGGTCATCGTGAGCGGTGAGGACGCCTGGGAGACCATCCACGGCTATGTCTCGCACGTCGCGCCCGACCTCTCCGACCGGCTGCAGAAGTGGACGTCGGACGTCGATGTCTTCGCCACCTACCGGATAGACGAGCAGCTGATGAAGGCGCTGGACCGCAAGGTCTGGCTGCCCAGCGGCGGCTCGCTGGTGATCGACCGGACCGAGGCGATGATCGTGGTCGACGTCAACACCGGCAAGTTCACCGGCCAGGGCGGCAACCTGGAGGAGACGGTCACCAGGAACAACCTGGAGGCGGCCGAGGAGATCGTGCGCCAGCTGCGGCTGCGCGACCTCGGCGGGATCATCGTGATCGACTTCATCGACATGGTGCTGGAGTCCAACCGCGATCTGGTGCTGCGCCGGCTGCTGGAGTGCCTGGGCCGGGACCGTACGAAGCACCAGGTGGCGGAGGTCACCTCGCTGGGTCTGGTCCAGATGACCCGTAAGCGGGTCGGCCAGGGGCTGCTGGAGTCCTTCTCCGAGTCCTGTGTGCACTGCAACGGCCGCGGCGTGATCGTCCACATGGACCAGCCGACCGCCGTCGTCGGCGGTGGCGGCAAGCGCAAGAAGAAGAAGTCCGCGGCGGGCGGCGGCCAGCAGGTGCCCGAGTCGGAGCAGGTCGCCGTGGCCGTGGCCGAGACGGCGGCCGAGGTCGCCGCGGAGGTCGCGGAGCCGAAGGCGCTGCCGGAGCCGGCCTTCGTGCCCGACGAGGAGCTGTACAGCAGCGCCGCGGAGGCCGAGGCCGCCGCGACCCGTGGGCGTCCGCGCCGCAGGGCGACCCGGAAGGTGTCCGCCCCGGCGGGCGCGCCGAAGGGCGCCGAGCAGCCGGAGGCCGTGGTCGTCGTGGCGCCGGACGAGCCGAAGGAGGCGCCGCAGGCCCAGCCGGAGCCGCGGGCCGCTGCCGAGGCGCCCGCTCCGGCCGCCGGGCCCACCGAGCCGGAGGCCGCGCCCGAGGTGGCCGAGGCCCCCGCCCCGGCCGCTCCCGCGCCGCGTACGCGCCGTCGGGTGACCCGTAAGGTGACCGCCCCGGCGGGCTCGCCCACGGGCTCCGAGGAGGCGGCCGTGGTGGTCGTCACCGCGCCCGCGGCGGAGCCGAAGCCGGAGAAGCTGGAGGAGCCGGAGGTCGAGGCCAAGAAGACGGCCCGTAAGGCCGCCAAGAAGGCCCCGGCGAAGAAGACGGCCGCCAAGAAGACCGCGGCCGCGGCCAAGACCACCGCGAAGAAGACCGCGGCCAAGAAGACGACGGCGAAGAAGACGACCACCAAGAAGGCGGCTTCGAAGTCGACGTCGAAGAAGACCGCGGCGGCGGAGCAGCAGACGCCGCAGTCGGTCTCGGCAGCCGCCGACGACTGACGGCACCCGGCCTTGACGGGCACCTACTCACGTGAGTAGGTGCCCCTCCGGGCTCTGGTAGCCTTGACCCTCGGCGTCTGTACGCCAAACCCCTGAGCAGATCCCTCCCGGTCCACCGGGAGAGGCCGCTCGCCGATGGTGAACCGCAAGGAATCACTCGGTGACCACGACCCTTTTGGGGCCGTGTGAGCGGCTGGCATCAGAGGTCCCTGTTACTAGCGAGAGAGTGAGAACCGCGTGTACGCAATCGTGCGCACCGGCGGCCGCCAGCAGAAGGTGGCCGTGGGCGATGTCATCGAGGTCGACCGCATTGGAACCAGCAAGGTCGGCGACACCGTCGAGCTCTCGACTCTGCTCGTTGTCGACGGCGATGCCGTCACCAGCGACCCGTGGGTCCTGGCCGGTGTGAAGGTTCACGCCGAGGTGGTTGACCACCACAAGGGTGCCAAGATCGACATCCTGAAGTACAAGAACAAGACCGGTTACCGGAAGCGGATCGGCCACCGCCAGCTGCACACCGCGCTGAAGATCACCGGCATCGACTCGGCTGCGAAGTAAGGGACTGAGGAGACATGGCACACAAGAAGGGCGCATCGTCCACTCGGAACGGTCGCGACTCCAACGCCCAGCGGCTCGGCGTCAAGCGCTTCGGCGGCCAGGCCGTCAACGCGGGTGAGATCCTGGTCCGCCAGCGCGGCACGCACTTCCACCCGGGCACGGGCGTCGGCCGCGGCGGCGACGACACGCTGTTCGCGCTGGCCGCCGGTGCGGTGCAGTTCGGCACCCACCGTGGCCGCAAGGTCGTGAACATCGTCCCGGTCGCTGAGTAATCAGCCCCGGCGCGATACCGCACACCTTTCCGAGGGCGGACCGCTCTTTCCCGTGACGGGGAAGCGGGTCCGCCCTCGGCGCGTTACGAGTGGCAAGAGCGCCATAACGACACCACCTACCCCGTATGTATCTGGAGGCACCCGTCATGACCACCTTCGTGGACCGCGTCGAGCTGCATGTCGCCGCGGGTAACGGAGGCCACGGCTGCGCCTCCGTGCACCGAGAGAAGTTCAAACCGCTCGGCGGCCCGGACGGCGGCAACGGCGGCCGGGGCGGCGATGTGATCCTGGTCGTCGACCAGTCGGTCACCACGCTGCTCGACTACCACCACAGCCCCCACCGCAAGGCCACCAACGGCAAGCCCGGCGAGGGCGGCAACCGCTCCGGCAAGGACGGCACGGATCTGGTCCTGCCGGTCCCGGACGGCACCGTCGTCCTCGACAAGCAGGGCAATGTGCTCGCCGACCTGATCGGCGAGGGCACCACCTACATCGCCGCCCAGGGCGGCCGCGGCGGCCTCGGCAACGCCGCCCTCGCCTCGGCCCGCCGCAAGGCCCCGGGCTTCGCGCTGCTGGGCGAGCCGGGCCACGCCGGGGATGTGATCCTCGAGCTCAAGACCGTGGCGGACGTGGCCCTCGTCGGCTACCCGAGCGCCGGCAAGTCCTCGCTGATCTCGGTGCTCTCGGCCGCCAAGCCGAAGATCGCCGACTACCCCTTCACCACGCTGGTGCCCAACCTCGGTGTGGTCACGGCCGGTTCGACCGTCTACACCATCGCGGACGTCCCCGGTCTGATCCCCGGCGCCAGCCAGGGCAAGGGCCTCGGCCTGGAGTTCCTGCGCCATGTCGAGCGCTGCTCGGTGCTGGTGCATGTGCTGGACACGGCGGCCCTGGAGTCCGAGCGCGACCCGGTGACCGACCTCGACGTCATCGAGGCGGAGCTGGCCGAGTACGGCGGCCTGGAGAACCGGCCGCGGCTCGTGGTGCTCAACAAGGTCGACGTCCCCGACGGCAAGGACCTCGCCGACATCATCCGGCCCGACCTCGAGGCCCGCGGCTACCAGGTCTTCGAGGTCTCGGCGATCGCCCATCTCGGTCTCAAGGAGCTGTCGTTCGCCCTGGCCAAGATCGTCGCCGATGCGCGTGCCGCGAAGCCGAAGGACGAGGCGACCCGGATCGTCATCCGGCCGAAGGCCGTGGACGACGCCGGCTTCAAGGTCGTCGTCGAGGACGGCTTCTACCGGGTGCTGGGCGAGAAGCCCGAACGCTGGGTCCGCCAGACCGACTTCGCCAACGACGAGGCCGTCGGCTACCTCGCCGACCGCCTGGGCCGCCTCGGCGTGGAGGAAGAGCTGACGAAGGCGGGCGCCCGCGCGGGCGACGAGGTCGTCATCGGCCCCGAGGACGACGCGGTCGTCTTCGACTGGGAGCCGACGATGTCCGCCGGCGCGGAGATGCTGGGCCGCCGAGGCGAGGACCACCGTTTCGAGGCGCCTCGTCCGGCTGCTCAGCGGCGCCGTGAGCGTGACGCGGGGCGGGATGAGGCGGAGGCGGAGTACGACGCGTTCAAGCCGTTCTAGGGGGCGGTGGGGGCGTCTTGCGGGGTGCCCCCGCTCCCCCGGACGGAGTCCGGGCGGCCACCCGAAGCCTGTGAGGCCCGCCGGGGCCTTTGGGGGCCGCGCTCGGGGCCGTACGGCCGTCCGTACGACAAAAAGGCCCGGGAGGGAGCTCCCGGGCCCTTTAGGCCGCTGTGGGCGGCTTTCGGCGGCTTAGACCGTCGCCGTCTCCTCCGGCTCCGAGGAGCCGGACTCCAGCTCCATCTCCTCCGCCGCGTCCCGGGCCTCCCGCTGGGAGGGGATCTCATCGGAGAGCCGCGTGGCCATCCGGGCCCGGCGCTCGTCGGCCTTGGTGCACAGATCCTGCGTGGCCTGGTTGAAGCGCACCAGGGACGGCGGGTCGGACGGCCCGAGGAGGTGGACCTTCAGCTCGGCGCGGGCGGCGGCGTGGGTGTCCTTCTCGGGGTTGCGGACCGCTTCGAGCAGCCCGGCGACGCCCTTCGCGTCCGGGGTGAGGATCGCGGCGGCGCGCACCGTCGGGAAGCCGGCCCGGAACTCCGTCTCCGACAGACCGCTGGTGTTCGCCACGGCGTACGGCTTCTCGCTCGTCAGGTAGTCCGACACCACGCTGGAGACATCGCTGATGAGCACGTCGGCCTGGTTGAAGCAGGTGAAGATCGCCGGGCGCGGGCCGGCGATGACCTGGTGCTCCCACGCCGGCAGCGAGGCCCAGTAGGCGCTCTCCCAGGCGGCGGTGGCCGCGGCGACGGTCGCCGCGCGGTTGTCCTCCGGGGCGCCCTGGAGCCGCATGCGCTCGATCTCGTCCGCGCTGGGGCGGAAGGCGGTGCTGGTGAGGCAGTTGAGCTCATCGGTGCGCTTGGCCAGCTCGGCGGCGGCCTCCGGCCCCGGACGGGCGCCGGTCCGCTGGGTGTTCGCCTCGGCGATCATCGCCTGGATGCGGTCGTTGGCGCGACCCGCGCGCGGGTCGACGGAGCCGGTCATCGGGTGCGGCTTGTACAGCAGCCGCACCTCGGGGTCGGCGAGCAGCTCGCGGACGATGTTCTCGCCGGCCAGGACCACCGAGGTGTTACCGGGGTTCCCGTCCCAGCCCTCCCAGGTCGGCGCGTACAGCACGGTGGTGAACTCACCGGTGGGCACGCCCGCGTAGGGCCGGATGGGGGCCAGCTGCGGGCGGCCGACCTCGACGACGTCCTTGTCCTCGACGCCGATGTCGGCGAGCTGGTAGCGCTCCCGCGCGGCCGGGCCCGCGACCCACACCTCGTCGTACGCCTTGGCGTACGGGTTGCAGCTGGAGAGCTTGTCGCTCTCACCGTGGTTGGTGAACGCGTGCTTGATCGACGGAATGCGCAGCACCTGCGAGGTCTTGCCGGAGTTGGCCGGGTGCAGCAGCACCTTGAGCGTCGAGTGCTCGATCCGCATCAGATGCGCGACCTTGGGGAGGCACAGGATCGGGACGTCGGTCGCCTCGATCTTCTGCACCATGAAGCGCTCACGGAGCAGGATGATCGGGTTGCCGTCGAGCGCGGCGAGCGTGGAGAGCCACATGTTCGCCTGGTACGCCGAGGAGTTGCCGCCGGAGAAGTACATGCCCACGGTCGGCCGGTACTCGGCCAGCCACGTGTCGAGCCACTCCAGGGCCTTGGCCTCGCTCACCACGCGCTTGCGCGGCAGCAGCCAGGTGCCCAGATGGATGGTGCCGCCGATGGCGGTCAGCAGCCCGACGGCCAGGCCGATACCGCCCCACAGAGCGTCCTTGGTGGCGGCGGTGATCAGCAGACCGGCGGTGATGGGCGCCGCGAGCCGCAGCAGCCGGCGCCCGTGCTGGCGGGCGAAGAGCCGCGGCGGGGCGTCGGACAGCCGTAGTGCGGAGGCGTCGATGTTGCGGGTGACGAACGGCAGCTGCCGGCTGCGGCGGACCAATATGGCCACGGCCTGGCAGGCGAAGTGCACCACATAGAACAGGAGCAGCCCGACGGTCAGGGGCGCCTGCTCATGGAGGGGATTGATGCCCTCGATACGCAGCAGCCCGACCATGATGAGCATGTCGCGGAACAGCTGGCGCACCGTGACGTCGAAGCGGACCTTGCTCAGCAGCGACAGCAGCCCTGGCTGCTGGTGCTGGAGGAACAGATCGAGCGCGAGACCACATGCCGAGGCGGCGATGAGGAGCGGTACGTTCGGAAGCACGGCGCCGACGAGCTGTGTGGTGAAGAACACGAGCATCGCGAGCAGCGCCGTCAGCTGTACGACCCGGCGTGGGGCGATTCCGGCAGAGGGCACGGGGAGGGCTCCTGGCAGGAGAGCGATGGACTATGGGGAGACCCCTGACCGTATGCCGATGCCCGGCCCGGTGACAATCCGCGCTGGTGCCAACCGGTTCGAAACGGCCCTAAATGATCTCTCGTACGGGTGTCCGCGGCCGTGTCCGGGGGCTGAAATGCAGAGGCAGGCGAGGGCCCGTCTGCCGTAGATTGCCCCCTTGTCATGATGAGTGTGTAGGGCACGCGTCTCGTCGAGGCGGGTGCGGAACCGGGGACGAGCGAAGGAGCGGCGTGGCGCATCAGGACGGGTCGGCGGTACGGGACGAGGTGGCCGCCGCCCGCAGGATCGTGGTCAAGATCGGCTCGTCCTCCCTCACCACCGCGGCCGGGGGTCTGGACGCGGACCGCGTTGACGCGCTGGTCGACGTGGTCGCCAAGGCCCTCGACGGGGACCGTGAGGACAGTGGGGAAGGCAAGGAGATAGTCCTGGTCTCCTCCGGCGCGATCGCCGCCGGGCTGGCGCCGCTGGGCCTGGACCGGCGCCCCCGCGACCTGGCCCGCCAGCAGGCCGCCGCGAGCGTCGGGCAGGGGCTGCTGGTGGCCCGCTACACGGCCTCCTTCGCGCGCTACGGGCGCCGGGTCGGCCAGGTGCTGCTGACCACGGACGACACCAGCCGCCGCGCCCACTACCGCAACGCCACCCGCACCCTGGACCAGCTGCTGGCCATGGGCGCGCTGCCGATCGTCAACGAGAACGACACGGTGGCCACGGACGAGATCCGGTTCGGTGACAACGACCGGCTCGCGGCCCTGGTCGCCCATCTCGTCCGGGCGGATCTGCTGGTGCTGCTCTCCGATGTGGACGGCCTGTACGACGGGGACCCCAGGACCCCCGGCACCTCCAGGATCGAGGAGGTCAGGGGCCCGAAGGACCTGGACGGCGTCTCGATCGGCAGCGCGGGCCGCTCCGGGGTCGGCACCGGCGGCATGGTCACCAAGGTCGAGGCGGCCCGGATCGCCGCCGCGGCCGGGGTCCCGGTGGTGCTCACCTCGGCCAGTCGGGCCGGTGACGCGCTGTTCGGCCGCCGCACCGGCACGTACTTCCACCGCACCGGCCGCCGCTCCGCCAACCGGCTGCTGTGGCTCGCGCACGCCTCCGCTCCGCGCGGCGCGCTCACCCTGGACGAGGGGGCGGTGCGGGCCGTCGTGGAGCGCCGCACCTCGCTGCTGCCGGCCGGGATCGCCGCCGTGGAAGGGGAGTTCACCGCCGGGGACCCGGTGGAGCTGCGGGACACCGAGGGCCGCGCGGTGGCCCGCGGGCTGGTCAACTTCGACGCCAAGGAGATCCCGCGGCTGATCGGGCGGTCGACCCGCGATCTGGCGCGGGATCTCGGCCCCGCGTACGAGCGCGAGGTCGTACACCGGGACGACCTGGTTGTGCTGGACCGCGGCGTGTGAGGGGCCCCCTTTTTTTAAGGGCTCGGTTCGCCTCCGGGGCGCCAGGCCGCGAGGGTTCTCATCGTTATGGGGTACCCCCGGCTGGGGGCACCTCCCACCGGTAGCTGGGGACGAGCCGAAGGGACGCGCCGCTGTCGTAAGGGGGAGCCGGGCGGAGGCCCCTCGGGCCGGGGCGCCCGCCCGGCGAGTGAGCCGAAGGGGCGCCGCTGTCGAAAGGGAGGGCGCGCGCAAGCCGCGAGGAACGAGTGGCCGAGCACGGTCGACCCCCGACAGGGGGCACCCCCGGCCGAAGGCTGGGGGAGGCTGAAGCGCCCCGGAGGCGAACCGAGCCGCCGAAAAAAGGGGAAAACCGCCCCGCGGCCGGGCGCGGACTGGTCAACTTTGTTCAACGGGGTCGCGCGGGCTGCGGTCCCGTGGTGCGGTCGACGGGCCCGGAGCGGGAGCCGCGGGCCACAGCACCGCCCCGAAACGCTCCGCCCGCGCGTGAGCGGAGCAGCGAGCTACAGGAGGCCGCCGGTGAGACGAGGGCGCCCGGGGGCGCCGCCCAGAGGGGCGGCGGAGCGCACCCTGACCAGTGTCGGAGCGGGTGACGCCGGGGTCGGCGACGCCGTCGCGCACGGCGCCGTGCGCGATGAGGCGTCCCGGCTGTGGCACATCACCCTCAGCGTCTCGGGGACCGAGGCGCCGCTGCGGGAGGTCCGGCGGGGCCTGGAGCAACTGGCCCATGATCATCCCTTTCTGCTGACCAGCCGCTATGCCAACGATCACGCCGAGATCCGCTACTGGGAAGAGGCCCGGGATCTGCATGACGCGGCGGCGGTCGCGCTGCGGTTGTGGGGCGAGCACCGGTCCACGGCCAAGCTGCCGCCCTGGGAGATCGTGGGGCTCGAGGTCATCGACCGTGAGACGTATCACCAGCGCATCGCGGAGGGGTACGGGCCGCCGCCGGCCTCCCCGGTGGGCGTGCATCCGTTCTGAGGACGGATGTGCGCCCACCGCCATGTGAGAACGTCATCTCGAAGAGCGGAATAGCGGAGAGGTTCCGGCCCCCGGCTCAGTAGGCTGCCCGCATGACCAGCGCACCCACCTCGCCGCTCACCGACCCCTGGCCGAAGTCCCCGGTCCTCCAGGCCGCCTACCGGTCCCGGGCCGCGGCGGCCGATCTCGCCCCGCTGCCGCGCGCCGTCAAGGACGACGCGCTGCTCGCGATGGCCGACGCGCTGGAGGTGCGCACCAAGGAGATCGTCGAGGCCAACGCGGTCGATGTGGAGCGGGCCCGCGAGGCCGGCACCAGCGAGGCGATCGTCGACCGGCTGACGCTCACCCCCGAGCGGGTGCGGGCCATCGCCTCCGACGTCCGGGACGTGATCGCGCTGCCCGACCCGGTCGGTGAGGTGGTGCGCGGCTCGACGCTGCCCAACGGGATCGATCTGCGCCAGGTGCGGGTCCCGCTCGGCGTCGTCGGGATCATCTACGAGGCCCGGCCCAATGTCACGGTGGACGCCGCCGCGCTCTGTCTGAAGTCGGGCAACGCCGTGCTCCTGCGCGGCTCTTCGTCCGCGTACCACTCCAACAGCGCGCTGGTGAAGGTTCTGCGGGACGCCGTCGGCGGGGCCGGACTGCCCGCGGACGCCGTGCAGTTGGTGCCGGGCGAGAGCCGTGAGTCGGTGCGTGAACTGATGCGCGCCCGGGGCCTGGTGGACGTGCTGATCCCGCGCGGCGGCGCCGCCCTGATCCGTACCGTCGTGGAGGAGTCCACGGTGCCGGTCATCGAGACCGGCACCGGCAACTGCCATGTGTACGTGGACGCCCAGGCCGATCTCGACATGGCCGTCGAGATCCTGGTGAACTCCAAGGCCCAGCGGCCCAGCGTGTGCAACGCGGCGGAGACGCTGCTGGTGCACCAGGACATCGCCCCTCAGTTCCTGCCGCGCGCCCTGGACGCGCTGGCCGCGGCCGGGGTCACGGTCCACGCCGACGAGCGCGTCCTGGCCGCCGCCGAGGGGGCCAAGGCCACGGTGGTCCCGGCGACCGTGGAGGACTGGGAGACCGAGTACCTGTCGTACGACATCGCGGCGGCCGTCGTGGACTCCCTGGACGCCGCGGTGTCCCACATCCGCCTGTGGTCCTCCGGGCACACCGAGGCCATCGTCACGACCTCCCAGGCGGCCGCCCGCCGCTTCACCCAGCTGGTGGACTCCACGACGGTCGCCGTGAACGCCTCCACGCGGTTCACCGACGGCGGCCAGTTCGGCTTCGGCGCCGAGATCGGCATCTCCACCCAGAAGCTGCACGCCCGCGGCCCCATGGGCCTGCCCGAGCTCACGTCGACGAAGTACATCGTGACCGGCGACGGCCACACTCGCTGACTCACCCGTTCGGGGGATACCCGATTACCGACCGTCCTGGGGCGGATCTTCCCCCGAATACCATTTTCGCCCTGCCCAAATTGACCCGTCCGGTCTACTCTGAATGGGTGCCGGACGACGTGGGGGGCAAGCCGTTCCCGGACGGGGACGAGCCCGACGACCGCAGCCACGGGGAGGCGAACGACGAGTTCGCCACCGTGGTCTTCGACGAGGAGTTCGTACGGGCGGCCGCGATCCATGAGCCCACCGCCATCGAGCGGATGCTGGCCGCCGCCGAGGCCCGCGCGGAGGCCGAGGCGTCACGGCGCCGCACCGCCGCCGTGCCCCCCGAGGACGAGCTCTTCGAGGACGGTTACGGCCCCGAGGGCGACGCCGATTTCGGATATGACCCGGATGACGACACCGATCCGGACGGGCGCTTCGGCCCCGGCCGGGACCCGGACGGCGTGTACGGCCCCTATGGGCGTTACGGAAGCGCCGGGCGGCCCTATCGCGGCCATGCCCGCTGGCACCGCCCGGTGGCCTGGCTGCTGGCCGTTCTGATGGGTATCGGGGTGGTCGCGCTGGCCTTTACCGCCGTCTACCGGGGCGCCTCGGGCAACCGCCAGGAGCCCGCTCCGCCGCCCGCCACCACCGGGGTCGACGGCACGCCCGCCGGGCGGCAGCCCGGCGACCCGCCGGCGACGACGTCGGCCGAGTCCGACGCACCGGCCGTGTCCGTCGTGCCACGGTCGCCGTGACCGCGGCACGCTCGACGCGCGATAGCACGTCGTGCACTATGCGGCGTTTCCTCCCCGGACCGTCCCCGGCTGTGGAGTATTACCGCGTTTATCGGCGCTGTCGGCGACCTACTCTTGAGGTATGACCGGGCGTGGAGACCCTCCCGAGGGGACACCCGAAGGCGTCCCGGGAGGTGGTGAGGACGAGTATCGTTCCGTCGTCTTCGACGAGTCGTTCGTTCGGGCTGCCCGGCTCCAGGAGTTCTCCGCCCAGGAGCGCATGGGCGAGCACGCGCGAGCGGTGCGCAGCCGGCACGCCTGGGCCAGGGCCGGGGCGTCGCGCCAGGCCGTCGTCCTCATCCTCCTGATCGCCGTCGCCTTCGCCGCGGCCGTCTATATGGGCGTACGCCACCCCTACCAGGCCCCTCAGCCGCAGACCGTGGAGCCGCTGCACAGCAGCGTGGTGCCGCTCGCGCCGCGCGGTGAGGTGCCCGGCGGGCTGCCGGCGGAGCTGTACCTCAACAGCCCGGCCGCCGAGTTCCGCACCGGCGCCGAGGGGGTCACCCTGCCCGGCGTCCGCCGCACCCAGACCTTCTCCGAGAGCCAGGTGATGACGGCGCTCACCACGGCCAAGGAGTACCTGGTCAGATCCGCCATCGACCCGGCTGTGCTGACCGGCGGCCCGGTGCAGGCGGTGCGGCTGCTGCTCGATCCGGCCCAGCAGGACCAGTTCGACCAGAGCTTCGAACACCCGGTCGACGACGGCCGGCACGCGGCCGTCGGCTGGCTGACCCGCTTCAACCCGGCCGAGGTGACGCTCGCCGACACCCCGGTGCGGGTCCAGGGCACCCTGACGGTCCTCGAGCGCGGCCCCGCGACGCTGGAGGTCACCGCCGACCACACCTTCGTCTACGCGGTCCAGCGGGCCCATGAGCGCGGACCGGACCACGCCTCGCTGTTCACCGTGCGCCGCGAGACGCGGTTCCGCTTCGACCGGGACGATCTGCGCGACCGCCATGTGGAGCTGGTGCAGAGCGCCGTGCTGGCGGGCCCGCAGGCGTGCGCCTCGAACTCCTCCGGCTATCTGCGGCCGCTGCTCGCCGGGCAGAGCGCCAAGGGCGACGCCCCGACCGGTACCGACCCGTACGCGACGGGCCGGACCACGGTCTCGCTGTGCGGCGTCCTGGCCCCCGGCGCCCAGCCCCGGATGAACGGGTAGTCCTGAGGGACCTCCGGGGCGGTCCTCAGCCCTTCGGCGGGGTGTCCCCGGGCTCGTCGTCCCCGGGCCCGGTGTCCCCGGGCTCGTCGTCCCCGGGCGGAGTACGGCCCTCCGGGCCCTCCGGGCCGTCGGTGTCCTGGCGGGGCGGCGTCCCCGTGGATGTCTCCCCGCCCGGCCTGCCGCCGCCCGCGAACCGGTCCCGGAGCTTGCTGCCCAGGTCCCCGGCGCCGCCCGCCACGTCCCGGACGAACGCCATCAGCGGGTCCTTGCTGCTGCGGACCGACTCCGCGTAGTGGTTCGCGGACTCCCGGAAGGACTCGCTGACCGAGGTGTCCTTGTCCTCGTCGCGGTGCGGGTAGTGACCGTCCATGAGCCGCTGGTAGTCACGGGTCGCGGCCCACTTCTTGAGCTCGGCGGCGCGCACCGTGGTGAAGGGGTGGCTGCGCGGCAGCATGTTCATGAGCTTGAGTACGGAGTCCCGCAGATCGCCGCTCGACTCGTACTCCTCCGCCTGCTCCAGGAAGGCGTCCACATTCATCTCATGGAGGTGATGGCCGCCCGCGAGCTTCATCAGCCCGCGCATCGAGGCCCGCAGATCCTGCCCGACCAGCAGCCCCGCGCGGTCCGCCGACAGCTCCGACTTGCGGAACCACTCGCGCAACGCCGTCACCAGGGCCAGTACCGCCACATTGCCGAGCGGGATCCAGGCGACCTTCATCGCGAGAGTGGTGAGGAACAGCAGTATCGTCCGGTAGACGGAGTGCCCCGACAGCGCATGGCCCACCTCATGGCCGATGACCGCCCGCATCTCCTCCTCGTCGAGCAGCTCGACGAGCCCGGTGGTCACCACGATGATCGGCGCGTCCATGCCGATGCACATCGCGTTCGGCTGCGGATTCTGGGTGACGTACATGGCCGGGACCCGCTCCAGGTCCAGGATGTAGCAGGCGTCCCGCAGCATGTCGTGGAGATGCGCGAACTGCCGCCCGCCGACCCGCACCGAGTCGGACAGGTACAGCAGCCGCAGACTGCGCTCGGGCAGCAGGCCGCTCATCGCCTTGAAGACGGTGTCGAAACCGGTCAGCCTGCGCAGTGCGACCAGCGCGGAACGGTCCGCCGGATGTTCGTACGCGCGGGAGGAGATGCCCGGAAATCGCCGCCGGTCACGTCCTGGCACATGCTCCCGGGCGCCTCCGCCCTCGCCGCCGCCGGTCTCATGAGTGTCACTCATCTGGCCCCCTCGTATCGATGGCCCTGCTCGCCCAGCTGCCTCGGACATGGCCCCGTCCCCCGGCGGACCCCAGCCTAGGCCCTGTCCCGCGGGGGGTTAGCGTGGAGACATGCCCGATATGACTGGCCTCACCCAAGTCCTCGCCGCCAACTCCCACAACGACGGACCGGGCGCGCTGCTGCGCACGATCATCATCGTCGGCGTCGTGGGAGCCGTACTGCTGGCATGGTTTCTGCTGCGCGGCTACAAGCAGGACTGAGACGGGGGCTGAGAGCAGGACTGAAATCAGCACCGGAATCCGGCTCGCATACGATGTGGCGGACGTGACGTGACGCCTAGACCCGGATAGGTACTGCCTGCGATGAGCGCTTACACCACCGCCGCACACGCCCTGACCACGCTCGCGGCCGAGGGCGGTGAGCACACCGACACCCACCCGACCATCAGCCCCTTCATGACCGGTGGCGGTGCTCTCGTCATTCTCTTCCTGCTGCTGTGGATCACCACGCGCTTCAACCGGGACCGCTGACCTGGGCCATTGCCCCTATGGGTCCCGGCTCCGGGCCGGGCCCAGTAGGGTCTGCACGCATGGAAGAGCAGAAGGGGCCCGGCAAGCGGCGGCTTGGTGTGATGGGCGGGACGTTCGACCCGATCCACCACGGTCACCTGGTCGCGGCGAGCGAGGTGGCATCGCAGTTCCACCTGGACGAGGTGGTGTTCGTGCCGACCGGGAAGCCGTGGCAGAAGAGCCACAAGAAGGTGTCCCCGGCCGAGGACCGCTACCTGATGACGGTCATCGCGACCGCGTCGAATCCGCAGTTCTCGGTCAGCCGCATCGACATCGACCGCGGCGGACCGACGTACACCACCGACACGCTCCGGGAGCTGCGCGCGTCGAACGGTGACGCGGATCTGTTCTTCATCACCGGCGCCGACGCCCTCGCCCAGATCCTCACCTGGCGCGACGCCGAAGAGCTGTTCTCGCTCGCCCACTTCATCGGAGTGACCAGACCGGGGCACATACTGGCCGACCCGGGGCTGCCGAAGGGCGGGGTGTCGCTGGTCGAGGTACCTGCGCTGGCGATCTCGTCATCGGATTGCCGGGCGCGGGTCGCACATGGCGACCCCGTCTGGTACCTGGTGCCGGACGGCGTGGTGCGCTACATCGACAAGCGCGAGCTGTACCGGCACGACTGCTGAAGGGGTACCCCCGGTGAACGACGGACAGGACTCGTACGACCCGTACGCGCAGGATCCGTATGCTCAGGAGCCGCAGATCTACGGCTATGACGCCTATGGGCGGCCGGTGTACCAGCCGCAGGCGGCGCAACAGCAGTACGACCCGTACGCACAGCAACAGCAACAGCAACAGCAACAGTACGGGCAGCAGCGGGACGGGTACGGCTACGACCCGTACGCACAGGCCCAGCAGGCCCAGCAGGCCCAGACGCAGCAGCAGTACGACCTCTACATCCAGCAGCAACAGCAGTACGGGCAGCAGCAGCAGCAACAGCAGGGCTACGGCTACGACTATGCGCCCACCGTCCCCCCGCAGCGCGAGCCGAACCCCTACGAGCAGCTGAGCCCCGAGGAGCTCCGGGAGCCGCAGCGCCGGCCCCGGAGCGAGGCCGACGCGCCCCAACAACCGGAGCGGAAGGGGCCGCAGGAGCCCGAGCAGGAGTACCACACCGAGGAGTTCTCCTTCGTCGAGGAGCACGACGAGGAGTCCGACGACGTCATCGACTGGCTGAAGTTCGCCGAGACCCGCTCCGAGCGCCGTGACGAGCGCAAGCGCAAGGGCCGCAACCGCATCGTCGCGCTGGTCGTGGTCCTGGTCCTCGCCGCGGCCGGCGGCGTCGGCTACCTCTGGTACGCGGGCAAGCTCCCGGGACTGTCCGGCGACGGCACGGACCAGGCGGCCGCGGGCGGCCCGCAGAAGCGCGATGTGATCGTGGTCCATCTGCGCGAGACCAAGGGCGGCCGCACCTCCACCGCCCTGCTGGTGGACAACGAGACCACCAAAAAGGGCACCACCGTACTGCTGCCGAACTCGCTGGCCGTCTCCACCGAGGACGGCGGCTCCACCACCCTCGGCAAGTCGGTGACCGACGAGGGCTCCGACTCCACCCGCGACTCCCTGAGCACCCTGCTGGGCTCGAAGATCCAGGGCACCTGGCGGCTGGACACGCCGTACCTGGAGAACCTCGTCGAGCTGGTCGGCGGTATCACCCTGGACACCGACGCGACCGTCCCCAGCGCCCAGAAGGGCGAGGACCCGCTGGTCAAGCGGGGCAGGGAGCAGATCCTGAGCGGGCAGGCGGCTGTGGCGTACGCCACCTACCGGGCACCGGGCGAGGCGCAGGCCAAGCAGCTCGCGCGGTTCGGCCAGGTCATGCACGCGGCGCTGAAGAAGGTCTCCAGCGATACGAAGGGGGCCACCAGCACGGTGGAGTCGCTGGCCCAGATCCCCGATCCGTCGCTCTCGGAGCAGCAGCTCGGTGCGTCGCTGGCGAAGCTGGCCGGGCAGGCCAAGGGCGGCAAGTACGACACCGCGATGCTGCCCGTCCAGCCGGACGGGACGCTCAGCACCCAGGCGACCGACCGTGTGGTCAAGGACATCCTCGGCGGCACGGTCAAGAACACCGACAAGGACACCCCGCCGCGGGTGAGCGTGAGCAACGCCGGAGGCACCAAGGACGCGTCGGGCTCGGCGCGGGTCGCGCTGGTCAACGGCGGTTTCACGGTTGTCGCGGCCACCGAGGGCGGCGGTACGCCGCAGCCGGCCTCGCGGGTGACCTACGCGGACGCCGCGCAGGCGGCGCAGGCCAAGGAGGTCGCCAAGACCCTCGGGCTGCCGGCGAGCGCGGTGAAGAAGGGCAAGGGCGCGGCCAACGCGGACATCACGGTCGTGCTCGGCTCGGACTACGACAGCCAGGGCTGACCGGCACGGGCGGCCGCTCCCGGGCGGCCGTCCTGCCATGGCCGACCGGGAGCGGCCGTCCTGCCATGGCCGACCGGGCTGACGGTGGGGCGTGAGACCCTTGGGGGTGTCAGACGTTTCAGATACCACCGACCGAAAGCCTTGCCTGTGACCGCCACGGACCGCTCCATCGAGCTCATCAACGCCGCCGCCCAGGCGGCCGCCGACAAGCTGGCGCACGACATCATCGCGTACGACGTCAGCGACGTGCTCTCGATCACCGACGCCTTTCTGCTGGCCTCGGCGCCCAACGACCGCCAGGTCAAGTCGATCGTCGACGAGATCGAGGAGCGGCTGAACAAGGACCTCGGCGCCAAGCCGGTGCGCCGCGAGGGCGACCGCGAGGCCCGCTGGGTGCTGCTGGACTACGTGGACATCGTGGTGCACGTCCAGCACAGCGAGGAGCGGGTCTTCTACGCCCTGGAGCGGCTGTGGAAGGACTGCCCGCAGCTGGAGCTGCCGGCCGACGCCAAGGCCACCCGCGGCAAGGCCCAGGAGTACGCGCAGGCACAGGCGTCGGACGGCGGCCCGGGCGGTGAGCTGAGCTGAACGGCACCGTGGGTGGCCGTGGCCGTAGCATAGTTTTGTGGCGGCACGGCCAGACCGCCTGGAACATCGAGCGCCGCTTCCAGGGTTCCCTGGACATCGAGCTGACCGACACCGGCGTCGCGCAGGCGCACCGCGCGGCGCGGCTGCTGGCCGCCCTGAAGCCGGACGCGATCATCGCCTCCGACCTCAAGCGGGCGGCGGCCACGGCCGCCGAGCTGTCCGCCGTCACGGGCCTGTCGGTCTCGCACGACGCGGGGCTGCGGGAGAGCTACGCGGGCGCGTGGCAGGGGCTCACGCACGACGAGATCATCGCGCGGTTCGGCGAGGAGTACGACGCGTGGAAGCGCGGCGAGCCGGTCCGGCGCGGCGGCGGTGAGCTGGAGACCGAGGTGGCCGACCGGGCGGCGCCGGTGGTGCTGGAGAGCGCAGACAAGCTGCCGGACGACGGCACGCTCGTGGTGGTCAGCCACGGCGGCACCATCCGCACCACCATCGGGCGGCTGCTCGGCCTGGATCCCCGGACCTGGGAGGCGCTGGGCGGCCTGTCGAACTGCTGCTGGTCCGTGCTGGGCGAGGGCGCGCGGGGCTGGCGGCTGCTGGAGCACAACGCCGGATCGCTGCCCGAGCCGGTGCTCGGCGACGACGACTGAGCGGATTTCCTTTTCCGGCAGGTCACCGGCTATGCTCCTTCTCGTTCGAAGGGCTTCGGCGCAGAGAACAGCGGGGCTATAGCTCAGTTGGTAGAGCGCCTGCATGGCATGCAGGAGGTCAGGAGTTCAATTCTCCTTAGCTCCACCACAGAAGTACCGTTGGTACTTTTGCCCTCCCAATGGCCGCCCACCAGGGCGGCCAGGGCCAGGTCCCAGGCAGCGTCCTTCCCCTCCGGGGGAGGGCGCTGTTTTTGTGCCGAGGCCCGCTTGCGGCGTGTGGTGGTGCCTGCGGCCTGCCAGGCGCGTCCCGGCCCTTGGTGAGGTGTTTCGGGGCTCGTCGCTGCTTCTGCACTTGGTGCAGCGCGTGGCGAAGGGCTCCGAGGTTCTGTTGGGGTTCTGCCCGCGACCGGCCTGGAACACCGCTATCTTCCCAGCTCAGAAGTGCGGTCAGCTGCGCCGGCATCGCGTCCCAGGTGCCGCCAGCAACGGGCGTCCTTCCTTCCCGACGTTGTGGGACAGAAGGACGCCGGTCGGTCAGCGGACGCAGGCGCGGCTGGTGGTCACCGGGGCTGGTAGGCGGTGGCCAGCACGGAGACGGTGACCTGTTCGGGCAGGCGGCCGTGATCATTGAGGTCTGTGCTGCCCAAATGGCGTGCGCTCGGCGTCATCCCCACGAGGTCGAGGGCCTCCAGCCTGGACAGGGACGTGGGGTACTCGACCTGTTCGGTGATGGCGGCCTCAAAGAAGGGGTCCAGTACTTGGTGCAGGCGTTGTTCCTTGGCCTGATCGATGGTGACCATCGCAGGCACCCGGCTGCGCAGCTCGGCCAGGTGCCGACCGGTAGGACGCACCACGATCAACCGGCCGGTCGGGCGGAGCACTCGGTGGAACTCGGCTGGGTTGCGTGGGGCGAACACGTCCAGTACGACATCGGCCACATCGTCGGCCAGCGGGAAGGGACGGAAGACGTCCCAGGTGGCCGCGGCGGCTCGTTCGTGGGCTCGGGCTGCCGAGCGCAAGGCGCGCACCGAGGTGTCCAGACCCAGGCCACGGGCGCCGGGCAGCTGGTCGAGTACGCCGCCAAGGTAGTAGCCCGTGCCGCATCCGGCGTCTGCAACGGTGCCCTGTTCAGGCATGGAGTCGGCCGCCAGGCGGGCCACGGCCTGCCGGATGGGCATGTACTTGCCCGTGGACAGAAACCGGTCCCGGGCCTGGACCATCGCCGCGTCGTCGCCACTGGTGGCACGGGTGCCCGTCAGCAGGCTGACATAGCCGTGGCGGCTGATGTCGAAGGCGTGACCCGCCGGGCAACGCAGCGAGCCGCGGCCGTCGGGGTCCAGGCGGCGCGTCCGGCACGTCGGGCAGCGCAGCAGGTCGAGGGACAGTTCGAGGGCAGGGGGAAGCAACACGGGCACGAGGCACTCCTGGCAGGGGTGATGGGAAGAGACCGTGCCTGCACGTGCGCCCGGAAAGTCACTGCCCCAGGGAGGAGCGGCAGCGCCGGGAACATGGTTCACGCGGCAGGCACGCCAAGGAGGGCGACGCCGTCCGGCATCGCCCTCAGCGTCTTCCGATCACAGGAAGCAGCAGTGCGGGGTGCTCATGAATGCCACGCCCTGATCCTACGGGCTTCGGCGAAGCTCTTTGGGCTCGCCGAAGTCGATAGACGCGGTGATCTCTCAACTCGAAGACGTGGGTGGATCGTTGAGTCGAGCCATGTACTCACGGTTGACGGATCGGGCAGCATCGAGATCTTCCTGGCACTCTTCGAGCTGTCGACGCGCCGTCGTCGAGCAGGTCATCGCCGACAGCAATGCCTCGGCCCTGGCCCACCTACCGTCGGGACACTTCCACGCCAACGCGGCCTGGCTGACCCTGTGGGCGATGGCCTACAACCTGCTACGGGCCACCGGTACCCTGGCCTCCGCCTTCCACACCAAGGCCACCACCGCCACCCTCCGCGGCCACCTGATCCACGTTTCCCGCCAGGATCGCCCGCTCCGCCCGCCGCATCACCCTGCACCTGCCGCACAACTGGCCTTGGCAGCACGCCTGGACACACCTGTTCGACACGGTCCACGCACCGCCCGAACCAGCCTGACGCCCCCGACCACCTCGCCCGCCAGGGCCCGACCGGAACCGCACCGTGGAAGAGCTGGGCAAACCAGCAGATACAACACGTCCACGCCCACCAGCCAGCCCCAGACCGACTCAGAAACCCCTCAGAAGATCACTCTCAGACCACATCGGTGGATCGAGGCTAAGGCGGCGCAGCATCTGCGGGTCACGAACAGCTGCCACAGCACGTTCCGCTCGGGGGCGGGCGCCAGCAGCGTGGCCGGGAAGAGCGCGCCGTACGCGGCGTTACTCGCCAGGACGTCGTAGCGGGCGTTGTAGACCACCGCGGGGAGCGGGTCGAGCGCCTCGATGATGCCCTGCACCTTGGGGCTCACCGTCCGGGCGTCACGCTCCTGGTCCGGCACATACGGCACCTCGGAGAGGTGGTAGAGGTGCTCGCGCTCGGCGTGGTCCAGCCGCAGGGTGCGGGCGACCGCGTCCAGCACCTGCACGCTCGCGTTGATCGGGCGGCCCTGCTCCAGCCAGCAACACCTTGGCGGATGTAACTCTTTGTCGCACGTCTTGCTTCGACTGTGGGGTGTGCGTGGGCGATGCAGGCGGGGGTGAGCGAGGACGAGGGCTGTGCTGGCCGTTGCCAGAGCTTCGGGCCCTCCGTGACCGACGCCCCGCACCGACGCACCGCACCGACGCACCGCACCGACGCACCGCGGCTATGCACTGCGCGGCCGGTGGCTCGTCTTCGTCGCGACCGCTTTCTTCGCCGCAGTCTGCTTGGCGGCCTCTTTCCTCGCGGCCTTCTTGGCCGTGGGCTTCTCCGATGCTGCGTTGCGCAGGATCATGCTCGCACATGAACTCAACGACCGGGGAACCTCATGCGCCGCATCGGATCGACGCTTGGGCTGGGAGGGTCTCGTCAGTGTCGGGCCCTAACGGGAGTTCGGGACTGGCTGCCTGCCGCTGGTTGGCTTCTTCCTCGTACTTCGCGATCACCAGCTTGCCGATCAGCTCATCCGTCTCCGGGCCGGGGATCCTGATCCCGCCGCACCCTTTTGCCTGAGGTCTTCGGGTGGCACGTGTAGTTAGTGCGTGTTTCTGATCCCTGGTGGTCGTTGAGCCTGTATGGGCTGTCGAGACGAACACGGATCAGGGGCACCGGGTCCCCAGTGGCTGACGCGGGCATGAGCCGCTGATGGCTGTACTCAATTCGGCTGGTGACGAGCTCGTCTTCATCCAGGAACTTCTGTCGGTGACGTCGACCCGCGTTGGATCGGACGTGCTGGACGTCCTGTTCGAGGCTCGGAGTGACGGGGCGATTCCCCGGTGCATCCGGCGGGCCGACCGCTGCCGGCAGCACCGCCTGGCGTGACCAGCTGCGGCAGTTGACAGCCCGAACGCAGCACGTCAGAGTCCCGGCGTGAGCGAGACCAACGATCTGACGCCGGCCGAGGTATGTATATGGCGGGCCTTTCCGCGAGGCGAGTCCGTGGACTTCCGCGCCGCCGAGAACGAGGATCCGGCGCTCGGCAACACCTGGGGCGCGGATCACCGGCGTACTGGACCTGAAGTACGCCACGATCGACGCCGCCATCCGGCTAAGCCACTGCCAATTCGACGGCGTTCCAGACCTGTACGGTGCCCAGCTGCGCCAGCTCAATCTGAGCAAGTCCGTTCTGCCGGGCCTGACCTCGGCGGCCTTGCGGATCGAGGGGGTGTTGCGGATGACGGACTGCCGTATGCGGGGGCCAGTGCGGCTCGGTGGGGCGCAGATTTCCAGGGCACTGTTCATGGAGCGGGCGGAGTTCACGGCGCCGGACGACTCTGAGCCGGTGCTGCAGCTCAACCAGGCTGAGATCGGGGACGACGTGTGGGCGCCAGCGATGCGCGCGCACGGACAGGTGCGGCTCACTGGCGCCTCCGTCGCCGGGCGGATCAACGTTCAGGACGCCGAGTTCAACAAGCCCGATGGCACCGCGCTGGACGCGCAGAACCTCAACGTGGGAGCCCATGTACGGGCGCGGTGCGTACGTGCGCGGGGCCGGGTCGAGCTCCGAGGCTCGCGCATATCGGGCCGTCTCGACCTGCTCCACGCCCACCTGTCGCATCCGGGCGACACGGCACTGCGGGCAAGCAGTTGTGTCATCGGTGAACTCTGGCTGCGCGGGGGCAATCGCATCGAGGGCGCCCTGAATCTGCGGCGTTCTCAAATAGAGATCCTGACCCTTGAACCGGAGATGCTGCCGGACCAGGTGTATCTCAGCAATCTCACGTACAGCGTACTCACCCCGCACGAGCCCGCCGAACGCCGCCTTCCGATGCTGGAGCTCGACGGCGAGCAGTATGAGCCGCACGGCTACGAGCAGCTGACGGCGGCCTACCGCCATGCCGGTGACGACGACGCGGCCCGGCTCGTCCAACTCGCCAAGCAGCGCCGCCGACGCACGACGCTCACCTGGTACGGGCGGCTGTGGGGGTACGTCCAGGACGCCACCGTCGGCTACGGCTTCCGCCCGTTGCGCGCGGCCGTCTGGCTCCTGTCCCTCATGATTATCGGATCGATCGCGTATGGCCTGGACCACCCACGCCCCATCAAGGCGGGCGAGGCGCCTGACTTCAACCCCGTCTTCTACACCCTCGACCTGCTCCTGCCGGTCGTCAACTTCGGCCAAGAGCCAGCGTTCGCCCCTGATGGCTGGCACCAGTGGCTGTCATACGCCCTGATCATCACCGGCTGGACCCTGGCGACGACGATCGTCGCGGGCGTGACCCGTACGGTCAGCCGCCAATGACCCTCTCTAGAACTCGCGAAAACCTCGCAGGACGCCCTCTCAGAGTTGCTCGCGCACGACGGTTCTGTGGGAGCCCGGGGGGCGATTCACCCGGGGATCCGACCATCAGCGTTGGATCGGACGTGCTGGACGTCCTGTTTGAGGCTCGGAGTGACGGGACCGTCCGGGTAATGCCCAGCCAGCTGGTGCGCGGCATGGGTGACCAGGGCAGTCTTCCCGACGCCGGGCATGCCGTCGACCGTGTGGATGGCCACAACCTGGGGTCGTTCGCGGTCGCCGTGAGGAGTCGATGCAGTTGGTCTTCGCGGCCGGTGAAGGCCGCAACGTCGCGGGGGAGGGTGTGAAGGGCTCTGGCGGCTGTCGGGGCGGTGGCGGTCGGCGTATGCTGAGTCTTCACGGCCATGGTCGCTCCCCATGTCCCCCGGGCCAGGCACTGTGGTCCCATGCTTCCGGCAGCGGCGGAAGGCTGCCAGGTGCTGTCAGCACCAGCATCGGCGGGCTCTCGTTACCCGTACCGGCCCGCGTACAGGCTCGGTCCATGACGCACACCACCCTGACCGCCTCTCCTCCGCCCACAAGGGACATCGGCAGACCCAGTAAACGCGACGCCACTGACAATCGGGCCGGGCGGCGGCCGCCGCGCCCCGGCTGGCCGCTCGCGATCGTCCTCACCGGCCAGCTCATGGCTGTCCTCGACGTCTTCATCGTCAATATCGCCGCCCCGACCCTCCGGGCTGATCTGCACGCCTCAGGCGCCGGACTGCAGCTCGTCATCGCGGGCTACACCATCTCCTACGCCGTACTACTGATCACCGGAGCGCGGCTGGGCGCCATGGTCGGCCACCGGCAGATCTTCCTCATCGGGATCACCGTCTTCACCGGCGCCTCGCTCGCCTGTGATCTCGCCACGAGCACCGGGCAGCTGATCGCGTTCCGGTTCGTCCAGGGGGCGGGGGCCGCGCTGATGCTGCCGCGGGTGCTGAGCCTCATCCAGCGCACCTACACGGGCAGTTCACGGGCGCGGGCGCTCGGCGCGTACTCCGCGGTGCTCGCCTCCGGCGCCGCCGCCGAGCAGATCCTCGGCGGGGTGCTGGTCGAGGCCGATCTCTTCGGCACCGGCTGGCGTCCGGTCTTCCTGGTGAACGTGCCAATCGGGCTGGCGCTGCTCGTCCTCGGGCCGCGGCTGCTGCGCACCCCCGCCGATCCGCCGCGCACCCCCGCCGATCCGCCGCGTGCGAGCGGCGACCGCCCGGCCGGCGTGCGCGGGGGCGGGCTCGATCTGCCCGGTCTGGTGCTGCTCACGGCGGCCGTACTGCTGTTCACGGTGCCGATGGTGCTCGGGCAGGAGCGCGGCTGGCTGCTGTGGGGCTGGATCATGCTGGGGCTGAGCGCGGTTCTCGTGGCGCTCTTCGCGGCGTACGAGGCGCGGCTGGCCCGGCACGGCGGCGCTCTGATTTCCCCGCGGGTGGCGCGGGCGCCGGGGATGCCGCTCGCGGTGGTCCGTATCGCGCTCGGGATGGCGGCGAACGCGGGTTCCTGTTCAGGACGCTGCATGTGCAGGGCGGGCTCGGTTACAGCGCACTGCGGGCGGGGCTGACGTTCGTGCCCACGGCGGTCGCGTTCGGCGTGGTGGGGCTCAACTGGCAGCGGCTTTCCGCCCGCTGGCAGCCCTTCGCCGTACCGGGCGGATTCACTCTGGCAGCCGTGTCGTTCACGGGGGTCGGCCTGGCGCTGCGCGACGGCACGGACGGTGGCCTGTGGCTCTACGCCGCCATGGCCGCCGTCGGCGTGGGCCTCGCCTTCGCCTACAGCCCCGTGCTGACGCGGACGTTGGCGACCGTACGGCAGCAGGACGCGGCGGACGCCAGCGGTGTACTGGTGACATCCGCTCAACTCGGCCTGCTCACCGGGGTCGCCGTCTTCGGGGCCGTCTTCTTGGATATCGCGGACAAGGCGGACAGCGCGGTGCCGGGCGCCGGGGACTCCGCGGACGCCCTGTGGGTGACCTGCGTCGCTTTGACCGGGGCCGCGCTGTGCGGAGCGCTGATGAGTCTGGTGAGACGTGTGAGGCATCTCCACTGACCTGGGCGTCGTCCCATGGCAGAATCGGCACGGCCGGAGGGGGATGGGGCCGATAGTCCGATGGGGAGGGACGGTGGGATGCCGACCAGCATCCTCGACGCGCTCGAGGACCTTTCCGACGTGTCGTGGGCGAGGGCCCGAAGGGATACCTCGCCTATCCCGCCCGACGTCCCCCGTTGCGACTCCGGCATCGCATGCCCGTCCTGTGGCTCCGGCGATGTGGCCCAGGTCCTCGGCGACAACGGCGGTGTTTCCTACGTGTGTACGGCCTGCGGCCATAGCTGGAGCTGAGTGACATGGGAGCTCACAGCAGGAAATGTGACTGGTGCGGCAGCGGCACACCGATCGTCCGCGACATGGAGCCGCTCAACTCCGACTATCAGTACTGGTGTGCGGAGTGCGCGCAGGCGTTGATCATCAAGGGCGATCCGATCGAGACCTACCGGGAGCTGGAAGGGGAGCCGATCTACGGTCGGCTCCTCGACGAGCACTGCACGCTGAAGCGTTTCTATTCGTTCGCGACGGCGTAACGGGGCTCCGGGCCCCGCGGCGATCGATTTGGCGGAAGGCCGGGCCGTCCGTGTAATGTAGGCGATGCCGCCGAGGGGAACCGGGCGGAGGCAAGACCTGGGGCTATAGCTCAGTTGGTAGAGCGCCTGCATGGCATGCAGGAGGTCAGGAGTTCAATTCTCCTTAGCTCCACTCCGTTGAGGGGTGAACCCTGCTCACGCAGGGCGTTCGCCGCCTCAACTTCGTCATTTCTGCGCGGCTGCGCCGCGCGGGCGGGGGCTTCGCCACCCGCACCCCCACCCCCTGCAGGTGAACCCTGCTCACGCAGGGCGTTCGCCGCCTCAACTTCGTCATTTCTGCGCGGCTGCGCCGCGCGGGCGGGGGCTTCGCCACCCGCACCCCCAGCCCCTGCAGGTGAACCCTGCTCACGCAGGGCGTTTGCCGCCTCAACTTCGTCATTTCTGCGCGGCTGCGCCGCGCGGGCGGGGGCTTCGCCACCCGCACCCCCGGCAGCGACAGGCGGGCCGTCCGAGAGGGCGGCCCGTCTGTCGTCGTGGCCCCCCGGTGGCTTCCCTCGGTGCGGGCCCTTGGCGCCCTGCGGTAACCTGGCCCCATGCGTGCCGTACGCCTTCTGCTTAGCGGGCCGCGCTGATCGATACCGACCGAGCACAGCTCCGGTCGGCATCAGCGCGGCGTCCCCTCCTGTGCGAGGGGCCTTTTTGTTTCGGAAGCGAGCGGGATCCGTTGCGTTACCGCAGGCAGAGACGACCGATGGAGCTTTGAGGACCATGAGCGAGACCAATGCCGCAGCCGAGGTGGCCGCGCCGCACCGCTACACGGCCGCGCTGGCCGCTGATATCGAAGCCCGATGGCAGGACTTCTGGGACGCGAACGGCACGTACGCCGCGCCCAACCCGAGCGGCGATCTGGCCGGCGACCCCGAGACCGTCGCACGGCCCAAGAAGTTCGTCATGGACATGTTCCCGTACCCCTCGGGCGCGGGCCTGCACGTAGGCCATCCGCTGGGCTATATCGCCACCGATGTCTACGCCCGCTATCACCGCATGACGGGCCACAACGTCCTGCACACCCTGGGCTTCGACGCCTTCGGCCTGCCCGCCGAGCAGTACGCCGTGCAGACCGGCACCCACCCCCGGGTGAGCACCGAGGCCAACATCGAGAACATGCGGCGCCAGCTGCGCCGCCTGGGCCTGGGCCACGACCCGCGCCGCTCCTTCGCGACGATCGACCCGGACTACTACAAGTGGACCCAGTGGATCTTCCTGCAGATCTTCAACTCCTGGTACGACCCGGAGGCGAAGAAGGCGCGCCCGATCGAGACCCTGGTCGAGCAGTTCACCTCCGGTGAGCGCCCGACCCCCGACGGCCGCCCCTGGACCGAGCTGACCGAGGCCGAGCGGGCCGACGTCCTGAGCGGCTACCGCCTGGCCTACGCCTCGGACGCGCCCGTCAACTGGTGCCCCGGTCTGGGCACCGTGCTGGCCAATGAGGAGGTCACCGCCGACGGCCGCTCTGAGCGCGGCAACTTCCCGGTCTTCAAGGCCAAGCTGCGGCAGTGGAACATGCGGATCACCGCCTACGCCGACCGGCTGCTGGGCGACCTGGACGCGCTGGACTGGCCGGAGGCCATCAAGCTGCAGCAGCGCAACTGGATCGGACGCAGCGAGGGCGCCCGGCTGGACTTCCCGGTGGCCGACCACCCCGACGCGAAGATCACGGTCTTCACCACCCGCCAGGACACCCTGTTCGGTGCGACCTATATGGTGCTCGCCCCCGAGCACGGCCTGGTGGACGAGATCGTCCCGGCCGCCTGGCCCGAGGGCACCCACGACGTATGGACCGGCGGCCACGCCACCCCGGCCGCGGCCGTCGACGCCTACCGTAAGCAGGCCGCGGTCAAGTCGGAAGTCGAGCGGCAGGCCGAGGTCAAGGAGAAGACCGGCGTCTTCACCGGCGCGTACGCGATCAACCCGGTCAGCGGCGAGCCCGTACCGGTCTTCATCGCCGACTATGTGCTGATGGGCTACGGCACCGGCGCGATCATGGCCGTGCCGGCGCACGACACCCGTGACTTCACCTTCGCCCGCGCCTTCGAGCTGCCCATGCGGTGCGTGGTCGAGCCCTCCGACGACCGTGGCACCGACCCGTCGACCTGGGACGACGCCTTCGTCTCGTACGACGCCCGGATCGTCAATTCGACGAGCGACTCCGTGTCGCTGGACGGGCTGGGCGTCACCGAGGCCAAGGCGCGCATCACCGCGTGGCTGGAGGACCGGTCCATCGGTGAGGGCACCGTCAACTACCGGCTGCGCGACTGGCTGTTCAGCCGGCAGCGCTACTGGGGCGAGCCCTTCCCGATCGTCTACGACGAGGACGGCGTGGCCCATCCGCTGCCCGAGTCGATGCTGCCGCTGGAGCTGCCCGAGGTCGAGGACTACTCGCCGCGTACCTTCGACCCCGACGACGCCGACACCTCCCCGGAGACCCCGCTGTCCCGGAACGAGGAGTGGGTCAATGTGGTGCTGGACCTGGGCGACGGGCGCGGTCCGCGGCCGTTCCGCCGCGAGACCAACACCATGCCCAACTGGGCCGGCTCCTGCTGGTACGAGCTGCGCTATCTGGACCCGCGCAACGGCGAGCGGCTGGTGGACGCCGACACCGAGCACTACTGGATGGGGCCGCGCGAGGGGCAGCCCACCGGCGGTGTCGACCTGTACGTCGGCGGCGCCGAGCACGCGGTGCTGCATCTGCTGTACGCCCGGTTCTGGTCCAAGGTGCTGTTCGACCTGGGCCATGTCTCCTCGGCCGAGCCGTTCCACAAGCTCTACAACCAGGGCATGATCCAGGCCTACGTCTACCGGGACAGCCGCGGCATCGCCGTCCCGGCCGCCGAGGTCGAGGAGCGCGACGGTGCGTACTACTACCAGGGCGAGAAGGTCAGCCGGCTGCTGGGCAAGATGGGCAAGTCCCTGAAGAACGCCGTCACGCCGGACGAGATCTGCGCCGAGTACGGGGCGGACACGCTGCGCCTTTACGAGATGGCCATGGGGCCGCTGGATGTGTCCCGGCCCTGGGACACCCGCGCCGTGGTCGGCCAGTACCGGCTGCTGCAGCGGCTGTGGCGCAATGTCGTCGACGAGACCACCGGTGAGGTAGCCGTCGTCGACGCGGAGCCCGACGAGGCGACGCTGCGCGCCCTGCACAAGGCCATCGACGGCGTCCGGCAGGACATGGTGGGCCTGCGCTTCAACACCGCCATCGCCAAGATCACCGAGCTGAACAACCACGTCACCAAGGTGCGCGAGGTGCCCCGCTCGGTCGCCGAGACCCTGGTGCTGCTGATCGCGCCGCTGGCCCCGCATATCGCCGAGGAGCTGTGGCGCAAGCTGGGGCACACCACGTCGGTCGTCCATGAGCCCTTCCCGGCCGCCGACCCGGCGTATGTCGTGGACGAGACCGTGACCTGCGTCGTGCAGATCAAGGGCAAGGTCAAGGCGCGGCTGGAGGTCGCCCCCTCGGTCTCCGACGAGGAGCTGGAGGCGCTGGCGCTGGGCGACCCGGCGGTGGTGGCGGCGCTGGACGGCGCGGGCATCCGCAAGGTGATCGTGCGGGCACCGAAGCTGGTCAATATCGTCCCGGCCTGATCGTTCCGTTTCGTATCAGGGATCTCACCTACGGGCAGGGCGGGGGTTTCACAGGAACCCCCGGCCCGCCCGGTCCGTTTAAGGTGGGAGGACGAGCGCCGCTGCCGTGACCGACGCCCCGAAGGAGCGCCCATGGAAGCCATTCTCTGGGTCCTGTTGCTGCTTTTCCTGCTGTTCGTCACGGTGGGGGTCTACGCGGCCGTGCGCACGGTCCGTGCCGCCAAGCGAGGCATCGACCGCACGGTGCACCAGGCCCGTCGCACGGTGGAGGACACCCGGCTCCGTGCCAGACAGCTCGCCCAGCCGGGCGCGGCCGGCCAGCTCGCCGAGCTGCGGCTGTCCCTGCGCACCTCGATGCGCGCCACCGAGCAGGCGCTGCGGGCCGCCGCCCCGCAAGACCGGTCCCTGTCGGAGTCGTTGGGGCTGTTCCGGCGGCTGAGCGAGCACGGCCGTGAGCTGGACGACGATCTGAAGCGGCTGGAGCAGGAGCCCGACAAGGCCCGTCTCGCGTCCCTGCTCCCCGAGCTGCGGGAGCGTACGCAGCGGATCACCCACTCCGCTGGCTCGCTGCGCTGGGCAGCACAGGACCGGGCGCAGCGGTTCGCGCAGGACGATCTGGACGCGCTGGGGCGGGAGATCGACATGGAGGCGGGGGCGCTGCGGCACTGGACGTCGGAGCCGCAGGAGCCGCGGCCGGCGCCCGAGCCGCCCTCGCTGGGGACGGCGCCCCGGGCGGAGGGCTATTCGTGGCAGAAGCCCTGGCAGAAGTCCGCCCGCCCCGAGAACACGGCCTGACCGGTACGGTCATTGATCATCCGGTGGGGTCGCGCTGTCGGCTCGGGGCTTGCCCCGATAATCTCGCTGTCATGTCCCGCCATGTCGCGATCGTGACCGATTCAACG
Organism: Streptomyces sp. NPDC005393; assembly: GCF_040606675.1. Taxonomy (NCBI): domain Bacteria; kingdom Bacillati; phylum Actinomycetota; class Actinomycetes; order Kitasatosporales; family Streptomycetaceae; genus Streptomyces; species Streptomyces sp. NPDC005393. The sequence continues at coordinate 135,016 of NZ_JBEXFG010000004.1, forward strand.
GCTTACTTGCCGCAGGAGGCGATGGAGCGGCATCGCATCACCTCCGTGCCGCTGACGGTGGTGCTCGGGGACCGGGCACTGGAGGAAGGGACCGAGATCTCGGCCCGGTCCCTCGCACAGGCGCTGCAGAAGCGCCGGCCGGTGACGACATCCCGGCCCAGCCCCGAAATGTTCGCGGCCGCCTACCGGGCCGCCGCCGCGCAGGGCGCGACGGGCGTCGTCTCCCTGCATCTGTCGGCCGAGATCTCCGGCACCTACGACGCCGCCGTGCTCGCCGCCCAGGACGCGCCCTTGCCGGTGCGGGTGGTGGACAGCGGAATGGTCGCGATGGCGCTCGGCTTCTGCGCCCTGGCGGCGGCCGAGGCCGCGGAGGGCGGCGGCACGCTGGACGAGGCCGTCGCCGCGGCCCAGAAGCGGGCCGACGGCACCGCGGCCTACTTCTACGTCGACACCCTCGACTATCTGCGGCGCGGCGGCCGTATCGGCGCGGCTCAGGCCCTGCTCGGCTCCGCGCTCGCGGTCAAACCGCTGCTCCAGCTCGACGAGGGACGGATCGAGCTGCGGGAGAAGGTCCGCACCGCCTCGAAGGCCATCGCCCGGCTTGAGGAGATCGTGGTGGAGCGGGCCGGGAAGAGCCCGGTGGACATCGCGGTGCAGCATCTCGCGGCGGGCGAGCGGGCCACGGCGCTCGCCGAGCGGCTGCGGGAGCGGGTGCCGGGGCTCGAGGAGCTGTACGTCAGCGAGGTGGGCGCGGTGATCGGGGCGCACACCGGGCCGGGGCTGCTGGGCGCGGTCGTCTCGCCGCGGTAGCGCTGGGTGGACGGCTTCCGCTCACCCGCCCGGACGGCAGAGTTATCCACAACCTGTGGGTTATCCCCGGGAATTGAGGCGTGGCGGCGGGATCGACCGAGTGTGTCTACCGTCGGGTGGCATGAGGTCACGAACACGGACAGTCACCACGGGGCCGGGGCGCGGCCGCCACCGCGACATCGGAGCGGGCCGCCGCCCGCCGTCCGGCCCCGGCGCGGCCCGCCCCGGGGCCGGGGGCCACTCCTGCATGGCCCACCGGCGCCCCCGCCCCACCGCCGCCTTACGCGCCACCCGAGCCGCGACCCTGCTCCCCACCCCGCCGACGCCCCCGCTCATGGGCAGTCGGGACGGGCCGAAGGCCGGAGGCGAGCGGGCCACGCCGCGATGGGCGATGGCAGCGGACGCGGTTGAACCCTTGCCCGGTGACGATGCGAAGGATGCCGCGGACGGTGAGGAGGTCGTGGCCGGCGAGGAGGTCGTGGCCGGCGGAGACGGCGGTGCCGCACTGCGCCGCCGTGACCGGGCGCGGCTGGCACTGCGGGAGCGGCTGCCGCTGTGGCTTCAGCTGCGCTGCGGTATCGAGCTCAGGACCCTCGCGGCCCTGGCGGTGGCCCTGCTGGTCGCCGTGGCGTTCGCGGCGTACCACTTCTGGACGGGCCGCCCGCAGACCGTCCGGGCGCCGGACCCGGAGCCCCCGCGCGCGGCGCCCGCCAAGCCCGGCCCGACGCCCGCCAAGCCCGGCCCGACGCCCGGGGAGAGCAGGGCGGTCGTGGTCGATGTGACGGGCAAGGTCCGGCGTCCGGGGCTGCGGAAGCTCCCCACCGGGGCGAGGGTCGCCGACGCCATCGAGGCGGCGGGCGGGGTACGGCCGGGCGCGGACATGCACGGGCTGAACCGGGCCCGCCCGCTGGTGGACGGGGAGCAGATCGTGGTCGGCGCCCCGGCGGGCGGACCGCCCGGCACCGGCGCAGCCAGCCCATCGGGCGTGCCGGGCGCAGCGGTCGGACCGGGGGCAGCGGTCGGACCGGGGGGTGTGCCCGGCGGCTCGGTCAGCCTCAACTCCGCGACGGCCGAACAGCTCGACACCCTTCCGGGCGTCGGCCCGGTGCTTGCCCAGCACATCATCGACTACCGCACCCAGCACGGCGGCTTCCGCGCTGTCGACGAACTCCGTGAGGTCAACGGCATCGGCGACCGCCGCTTCGCCGACCTGCGCCCCCTGGTCCGCCCATGACGGTCACGCAGCGTGCCCCGGTCCACGCGGCCGCCACGTCACCGCACGGGGCGTCCGACCCACGCCAGGAGGGCCCGGCCGACCTTCGCCTCATCCCGCCCGCCCTGGCGGCCTGGGCCGCCGCGGCCCTCGCCCTGAGCGTCCCGGCCCGCACGGTGGCCGTGACCTGCACGATCGCCTGCCTGGTCGCGGCGGCACTGCTGTATGCGGCCCGCCGCCGAGCCGACCCGGCGCTGGGCGGACGCGGCGGCGCCGCCGTCTCCCACGATGTGCCGCCGCCCTCGCCGCCCTCGCCGCCCTCGTGGCCCTCGCCGCACGACGCCGGGCGGCGCAGGCGGCGGGTGGGAGCCATGGTGGCGGTGTTGCTGTGCGGCGCCGCGGCGGGGGCGGTCGCCGCGGCGCATGCGGCGGATGTGCGCAGCGGCCCTGTCCCGTCCCTGGCCCGGGAGTACGCCGAGGTCACCGCCCAGGTGACGGTCACGGGCGACCCTCGGCTCAGCCGGCCCCGGGTGCGGGGGGCCGCGCTCGCGCCCGCGTCCGTAGTCCTCGAAGCCGAGGCCGGCCGGGTCACCGGGCCCGACGGGACCACGACCGCCACCCGCGCCCCCGTGCTCCTTACCGTCCACCCGGGCGCCCGAAAGGGGCAGGCGGCCTGGCTCGGGCTCCTGCCCTCCACACGCCTGCGCGTCCACGGCCGCCTGGCGCCGCCGCTGCGCGACGGGGACCGGATCGCCTCCGTGGTGCGCGTCAGGGGTGGTGGGCCGCCGCGCGTCATCGGCGCGCCCAGCGCGCTCCAGCGGCTGGCCGGACGGCTGCGCGCCGGGCTGCGCACCGCGACCGACGGGCTCTCCCCGGACGCACGGGCGCTGCTCCCGGCGCTGGTCGTGGGGGACACCTCACGGGTGCCGCCCGATCTCGACGAGGCGTTCCGGGCCACGGACATGGTCCATCTGATGGCCGTCTCCGGCAGCAATCTGACGCTCGTGCTCGCGCTGCTGACCGGCCCGCCCCACCTCGCCGCACGGGCCGAGCGGCGCGGTCTCGCGGGCGCGCTCGGGATCCGGCTCCGGACGACCGCCCTCCTCGGGGGCGGGCTCACGCTCGGCTTCGTGATCGTCTGCAGACCGGAGCCCAGCGTGCTGCGCGCCGCCGTCTGTGGGCTGATCACGCTGCTCGCCATCGGCACCGGTCGCCGCCGGTCCCTGCTCCCGGCCCTGGCGGCGGCCGTCCTCGCGCTGGTCCTCTACGACCCGTGGCTGGCCGTGAGCTATGGGTTCCTGCTCTCCGTGCTGGCCACCGGCGCACTGCTCACCTTCGCGCCGACGTGGAGCGACGCCCTGCGGCGCCGTGGCATACCGCCCCGGTTGGCCGAGGTGCTGGCGGCCGCGGCGGCGGCTCAGGCGGTCTGCGCGCCGGTCGTGGTAGTGATGGCCGCGCGGGTGAGCCTGGTGGCGATCCCCTGCAACCTCCTCGCCGAAGCGGCGGTCGGCCCGGCCACCGTCCTCGGCTTCGCCGCGCTCGCGGTGGCTCCCCTCGCGCCCCTGGCCGCCGAGTGGATCGCCTGGCCGGCCGGCTGGTTCGCCCGATGGATCGCCGGTGTGGCCCGTACGGGCGCGGGGCTGCCCGGAGCCGAGACGGGCTGGCCGGGCGGCTGGACCGGCGGGCTGCTGCTGGCAGCCGTCACCCTGGCCCTCATCCTCGTGGGCCGCCCGCTGCTGCACCACCGCTGGCTGTGCGCCGTATGCGCGCTGCTTCTGCTGCTCGCGATCGTCCGCCCGGCACCCCTGGCCCGCGTCATCACCGGCTGGCCGCCGCACGGTTGGCGGATGGTGGCGTGCGACGTCGGTCAGGGCGACGCGCTCGTCCTGGCAGCGGGTCCCGGCACGGCCGTCGTCGTGGACACCGGCCCCGAACCGGCAGCCGTCGATCGCTGTCTGCGGACCTTGGGTGTCGTCCGGATCCCGCTGCTGATCCTCACCCACTTCCACGCCGACCACGTGGCCGGGCTGACCGGCGCGATGCACGGCCGGGCGGTCGGCGCGATCGAGACGACCAGCCTCCAGGAGCCGCCCGGGCAGGCCGAGTTCGTACGGCGCCGGGCGGGGGCGGCGCATATCCCGGTGGTCGAGGCGGCGCCGGGGGAGCGCCGCCACCTCGGCCCCCTGTCCTGGGAGGTCCTCTGGCCCGCGCCGTCGCCCGCCCTGACAGCGGAGGAGGGGCCGAACGACGCGAGCGTGACCCTCCTCGTCCACACGGCGGGCCTGACCCTTCTCCTCCTCGGCGACCTGGAACCACCCGCCCAACAAGCGCTTCTGGCGGCGCACCCCACCCTCCCCGAGGTGGACGTCCTCAAGGTCGCCCACCACAATTTCCTTGTAGAACATCTACTTGAGGGTTTGAGGGGTATGGCTCCCATCTACTGCCACGTCAGTTGATACTGATTGCCCGCAATGTAACGAGGGGGGAGCTATGGCCAAAGATCCTGCGCCGAAGCACCTGACGATCACTATCGACTTCGACCTTCAGACGGAAGGGTCGACTGTCCAATATCAGCGCGCACGTGCCGCCTACGAAGCGGCGGTAGAGGCGGCCATCCGGGAGGCTCAGAAGGTCCTGCCGCCTGACAGCATCAAGGGGATCACCAGCGAGATCGACTGGTCGTATCGCTGGACTCGGGAACGTGATGTCCAGTTCCGGCGTCCCGACCTTGTGGACGACGAGATCGAGGACCTGACGGACGAGGACTTCGTGTTTGAGGACGAGGACTGATCCTCCCGGAATGGAAGGGAGCCCCGGCCGCTGCGGCCGGGGCTCTCGCCTGGGGCCTCCTGGGCCCTACGGTGGGCCGGCTTCCTCCAGGGCATCCCGCACGACGCCGACGGCCTCGGCCGTGACCGCCCAGGCGGAGATGAGCTGGTCCAGTGTGCCGAGGAAAGCGGTGTGGGCCCCGACCGTGTGGGCCGCCTCGATCACCTCACCGACGAACTCGTACGCCCGCTCGTCCGAGAGCTTGCTCAACCAGGGGAACGCGATGCTCTGCACGGGCTCTCCTCTTGCGCCTGGCGGGATAGGAAGGCCCCGCCCGCACGCCACGGGGGTGACGCACGGGCGGGGCTTGACGCGGTCGTCAGCGGGGCTGCGAGCCGGGTCCAGAATCGGGGACGACGAACCCTCGGACGGGCTGGGTAACCGGCGGGTCCTGCTGGGAGGCTTCCGCCTGCGCCTGCCGCATGGCCTTCACCACGTCCGCATACTTCGGGTTGATCCACTCCATCAGGTGCCTCCTCTTTCCGGGCCGCAGCCTACGGGTCAGCCCTTGGGCTTCGGCTTCGGTTGGACGACGATCGGGCCGCCGTCGTCCGAGTGCTGACACTTGGCGGCCACGGCGACGAGGGGCTTGTCCGGCGCGGTCCACAGCTCCTCGTCGGGGATGAAACCCGCCTCGCGCATCATGGCCTGCGTGCGAGTGAGGATCGCCGGATCGTAGTTCTCCGGGTCGTACCCGGGGGTGTGCTCGACGTAGTCGCCCCTCCGCGCGCAGAGGGCCTTGTACAGGCGGGTGTGGAGGATGAGCGCATGCCATCCCTCGTCCACGACCCTGGAGGGTGTCAGTGCCGCCTGCGGGAACTGTGCGGCCGTGAGGACGAACTTAGCCGCCTCGTCCGCGATCCGCTCGGCCATGCCCGGCTCCATGCCGGGGTTGTTGTCGAGGACGGTCTGAGCGACGCCTTGTCGCTGTGTGTCGTCCAGTAATGCCGTACGTTCGGCCATGTGCCTGCCTCTCTCAGTCGGGTAGTGCACGGTCCTCGTCCCGGTCGCTGGCCTCCAAGCGCGCGATCCGGGGCGGGGCTTGGAGGGCGGGCCGCTGGCGCCAGCGCTCCGGCGGGGGTCCGGAGCCCAGCGGCCCACCCGGTCTAGAAGCCCCTGGCGCAGATGCCGCAGCCGGGGCGTCCGCACGTGGGATGCGGCGCGGGCTGAGGCGCGGGCTTGGGCTGAGACACGATCCTCCTCGTGTGATGGGCTACCGGTTCGGGTTGCCCGCGATGCACAGGGCGATCACGAGCACCAGCAGCGCGAGCTCGGCGCCGATCAGCAGGCCCATGCGGGCGGCACGGAAGGCGACCAGCCCGGCCCGCTCGGCGGGGGACTTTCGGCGGTGGCTCATCCGGCATCGCCTGGTCGCCGCTGCCGCATGGCCGCGTTGTACGCGTCCAGGAGCGCCTCGCCCGTCTGGCATCCGGCGCCGGGCGTCCGGCAGGCCAGGCAGCCCGCGGCGTGCTCGATGGCTGTGCGCCATGCCTCGTCGGCGAACGGGTCCTTGGTCTCCTCGGCCGCCGTCATCGGGACCTGCCGCGATCGAGAGCGCGGCGCATGGCCGCCGCCTGGGCCACCGCGTCGCGCGGGTAGTCCCGGGCGTGGGCGGGGCAGGCGTAGACGGTCGTGCTGGCGACGCTGCCGCTGTGCTCGACGGCGACCGGGACCGGTTCGTCGGTGGGGAGCTGGCAGCGGTAGCAGAGCTGTCGGCCGTCCGGTGCCGGGCCGAGGACCTCGTCGAGGGCCTGGCGCAGGGCCGGGACCAGGCGATTGATGTCGGTCAGATACCGGTCTGGGCCGAGCGGGATCCGCCAGTACGTCTGGTGCTCGGGCCCCCAGGAGGCGGGGGGTACGCCGAGGAGGGTGCCCTCGTCGGCGAGTTCGGTGAGCATGCGGACCTGTCGCATGCGCCAGGTGCGGGGGGTGGAAGTGTCGATGCCGACGAGCCAGTACGTCTTGCCGTAGGTGTCGTCCTGGATGACGGCGCCCGAGTCCCGCCCGAGGAGTTCAAGGGTGCGGTCTGCGACCGGTGTGGGTGCGGAGATGGCGTCCCACCATTTGCCCACCGGTAACGCCTCGACGTCCTCGGTGTTCGGCGGTGTCCACGGGAGGGCTTGGGTGGTAGAAGTGGCCATGCTGGCGCTCCTTGTGGCGTTGGCCGCGCCCCGGGAGGTTCCACCGCCTCGCCGGGGTCCTGTTACGGACCGTACGGACAGGGCGACTCAAGGCTCCAGCTTGGTGCACGATGGTGCACGCATTTCACCCCAGCACTGTGATGGCCTCGTGGATGAGCGTTCGGGCCTTCTCCCCGTACACCGCGAGGTCGCCCAGTTCGCGGAACACCTGGGCGTACATCTCGATCTCCTGCGGCTGGCTGATCGTCAGGTAGCCGGAGACCAGCTCGACAGCCACCTGTGCATTGTCGAAGATCCAGAAGCCTTCCACGGGGCGCATTGCCTCGCGCGAGGGTTGCATCGGCACGATGCCGAGGCTCACCTGGGGTAGGAACCCGACCGTCAGCAGGTGCCGCAGTTGCTCGCGCATCACCTCCCGGCCTCCGATCCCTGCCCGCAGGACGGCCTCCTCGATGAGGAAAGCGAACGTGTGGCGGCCCTCGTACAGCACGTGCTGGCGGTCCATGCGCTCAGCCACGGCGGCATCGACGTCATCAACCAGTCCACGGCGCTTCCGGGTGGCGTGCAGGATGGCTGCGGTGTAGCTCATCGTCTGCAACAGGCCCGGCACCAGCCACGAGTCATATGCACGGAACGCACGCGTGCGCTCGTACAACGGCCGCACGGACTCCTGCGCCTTCCGCAGGCCGCTGCGCTCCATACGCCGCCACTCGATCCACATGCCTTCCACCGTGCGCAGCGCGGCGACGAGGTCCTCGGCCTGGTCGTCCGCCCCGCACGCGCGCGCCCATACGCGGGTGTCCTCGGGGGACGGAGCCGTTCGGACGTTCTCGATCCGGGACACCTTGGAGTGGCTCCAGCCGGCTCGGTCGGCGAGCTCGCGCACCGTCAACTCAGCATCCAGGCGCAGGTCTCGTAAGCGGGCAGCGAGGGCCTTTCGTGCGGCCTCGGCGCTGGATGACGGTGACGCGGGCATGTTCTGCTTGGTCAGATCTTGTAGTCCTCGTGCGGGATGGCTCGCCCCCACACGGTGTCGAACGCTGAAGCGCACAGGCGCGCGACCGCAGGATCCTCTGTCCACTCCTCGCTGAGGATTTCCCCGTCGCCGGAGAAGTGCCCAAAGCGCACCAGCGTGTCATCGAGGATCCAGAAGTCATTGCCGGGCAGCGCAATGTCCGAGGCGTGGCGACGCGGTAGCCAGCGCACCTCCTCACCGGCTGCGATGTTCATGGAGGTCACCGCGTGCTCAAACCGGATGTAGTCGGTGACCGGCTCTGACACGATGCGCGCCCGGCGCACGACGACGCCGCGCGCTACAGCCTCGCGCACCATGTCGACCCACGGCCGGTAGACCTCCATTACATCGAGTTGGTCGCCGCGCTTCCAGCTCAGATAGGTCGGGTCGTCTGGGGTGTAGCTGTCGCGCATCTCCAGGTGGAACGCCGTCCGTTGGGTGGTGCGCAGGCGTTCAGGAAAGCTGGCCACGGTCGTCCTCGTCGTCGCGGGGCAGGAACTTCCGCATCACCTTAGGGAGCCTGATGATCACCTCGTGATCCGGGACGTCCGTGGAGTGCCCGGGGATCGATCCGATCTCCTGGCACGCCTTCACTTCTTCCTCTGTGGCCTTGTAGGACTGGATCAGCAGGTCTCCGGTCTCCTCATCGAGCCAGATGGTCGGTGAGTCCGTGTTCGGGGTGTTTGGGATGATGCCCAGGAACCTTAAGCGCATGGCGATCTCCTCAGCGAAGGTGTTGCACCTTGGTGCACGACCACCTTCACCGTGACGCGAACGGCGGGTCAAGGGTGTGTGACCCTGAGTGGGCAGAAGGTGGAGGCTGTCGAGGCGCGGACGTTGATCCTGAAGGCCATCGAGGCCCTGCACTGACCTCGGGCACGACAAAAGCCCCCTCGCCCGGCCCGAAGGCCAGACGAGGGGGCAGCGTCATGTCAGAGAGGCGTTGTGGAGATCAGCTCTTCGGGACACGAAGCAGGTCCCAGGTGGTCTTCCCGGGCGGCCAGGTGGCCGCCTTGCCGGTGAAGCCGCAATGCCTCTGCCACGCCTCGTACGAGGCGACGTCCCCGGAGCCGATGACGTTCTTGTTCGCCGAGGACTGGTAGCGGCCGCAGCCGACGGCAACCAGACGGTTGTGCATGCGGGCCACGATCGGGCTCTTACGGCCCATGGAGAACCAGGCGGCTCCGGGGAAGGGCTCGTACTGCTTCGCCGGGGGGTTGGTCGGCTCGGTGCCCTTGGGGCGGGGAGCCCCCTTCTTGACCCAGGCGTAGAGCGGGCCGCCAGGGCAGGAGGTCGCGTACCCGTCACGGTGGCCGAGGATCTCGTCCCCGGCTCCGTGCTGGCGGAGCAGCTCGATGCCGTCGCGTATCGCGGAGAGTATCTCGTCTGTGGGTTCGGTCAGGCCCTCGCTGCCCACCAGGCCCACGATGGCGTAGTGCGCAACGTTCAGGGCCTGGTTGCCGTTGGCGCCGGTGCGCTTGCCGATGCCCCGGCCCTCCCTGTCCCAGCGCTTGCGCGATCCGCAGCTGTACGTCCCGGAAGACCTGGTCCTCCTGCTCGTTCACAGCCGCCTTAACGGCCTGCGTCCAGCGGTCCCAGAAGGTGCCCAGCGGCTTGCCGAGATGGTGGAGCAGCGTCTCGATCGTCTGGGTGAGGGGAGAGATCATCCCCTTGGCCTCGGCGCTGTCGGGGGAGGCGTGGGCTGCCCCATTGCGCATCAAGATCAGCAGGTCGAGTTGGGGATCCGCCTGGAGCACACCGATCTTCCGAAGACGGGCGATGGCCTCCTTGGCCCCGACGGTGCGGACCTTATCCTCGGCCACCTGGAAGTGACCGCCGAGGTACATCAGCATGTCCTCGTTGCGAGGCTCCGCGATGTAGACCGGGTTCTTCGAGACGAGGACCGCCTTGGCGAGCTTCTCGACCGCGAGACCGCCGTGGAGAGCGAACTCGTCGTACTCGCCGCGCCCGTGGTCACCCATAGCCCGGTGCGCCGCCTTCTTGGCGCCCTCGTAGAAGCTCTCGAAGGAGAGGGAATCGTCCATGAGTGGACGGTACGGCGCCTGCACTACAGGGGCGATCGGTTTCAGGGATCCAACCCCGGCTGGGGAGCCGGGCTTGGGGAGAAGATCAATCCGGATCGTGGGTTTCGGTGTTCAGGAACTGCTCCACCCTCATGTGAAACGTCCTCTCCGAGAGCACTGCGCCATCAAAAAATGTTGCGGCTTGGTACGCGGCCCGATCATCAACACTCTTGACGTCCACCCCAGCGGCCTCAAGCTCGTCCCGAGTGGCGAGCCTGAGGTAACACATGGAGCAACGCAGGGCAATAACGGTGAAGTGCGGGGACTCCTCCGTACCCTGGTTCGCTGAGAGAACGTGGGCTCCGCTCCCACAAGCAGGACACTTCTCACGACTCTCGATCTGGATGCCACTCCCCGTGAGACCCACCCTGAAGACGTCCAGCCGTAGCTGCTCGATCTTGAGGTGCTGCTGGAGATGTTCAGGCAGATCAGAGAACCGATCGTCGTAACGATGCTTCGCCTGCTTGATCCTCACCTGGACGTCCCGGTAGACCTTGCTGCGCTTGTTGTCGACCGCCATCCGAGCTGCGATGGTCCACCGACCCCAGAAGGCATTCAGCGAACCACCCAGGTCCTTAAGCAGGGTCTCGACGGTCTTGGCGAGAGTCGGCAAGAAGGCCTTCGCCTCGTCTCCGCTCCCTGCGTGGGCAACCCCGTTCCGCACGTCGATCAGCGTGTCCAGCTCTTTGTCTGGAGAGAGGACATCCAGGGCACGTAGGCGAGATATAGCCTCGGACGCCCCAATCGTGCGCACCTTTTTCGCTCTTCGGTGGCCGCCCATGTGAAACAGCATGTCTGTGTTGCTGTTGGAGTTGCCCTTGACCTCGACGATGTAGATCGGATTCTTCGAGACTAGAACGGCCTTGGCGAGCCGCTCGATCGCGACTCCAGCGTGGAGCGCGAACTCGTCGTACTCGCCGCGCCCGTGGTCATCCATGGCCCGGTGCGCGGCCTTCTTGGCGCCTTCGAGGAAGCTCTCGAAGGAGAGCGAATCGTCCATGCCAGGACGGTAGCGGCGCTTGTACTACAGAGGCGACGAGTTATGTGCGGTCCGTAAGCTCTGACGGGCGCGCCCACTGAATCGGCAGAGTGGTTGGGCGGGCGATGGCCGCCATGTGGGCTGCTGGCAACTGCCTCGGCGGTGGCCACGTCAGCGTAGCGCCGACAGGCCACAGTGGATGGAACATGGGATGAGGATCAAAGGGCGCAAGGATCTGATCGTCATCGAGGGACCCGGCCCGGACCAGCTGAATCAACAACCAGCCGATCCTCAGCGTCGAGACATACGTCGGGTTGGCGGTAGGGGCTGGCCAGCTGTACTGAGGGCAAACGAATTCGACCATGGCTGAACCCTCGTCGTTTTCCCAGGGCTCCATGGCACCGATTCTGGCGATCATGAAGCGGCTGGGCTCACGATCGCGATAGAAGGCGGCGCAGTCCTTCAGTGGCAGCATCTCCAACCTGGGATGCTTGTTCTGACCCGCGAACATGAACATGGTCTTGAGAGACCAAGAGGCCAGTGCTTCTTGGTTCTCTGGGGTCAGCTCGACCGCTCGTCCGTTGATCAAGTCGGGCAGGAACGGGCGCACCTCGTTTTCGAGTCCGTTCATCCAGCCGTTGTTGCAGGGCGCGCAAACGATCTTGACTGTGGCGTCAAGCGCCGGTGCGACGCGTTGAGCCCGGGTTGATTCTGTCTCGCGGACGTGGAGGGCCCGAGAGCCGCCGGGTGGCAACACAGACTTGAGCCACTTAGGAAGTGTGTGCTCCTTCGTTAGCGGAGTAGCGCCACAGAAGACGCAGGTACGAGCCATGCCGAGGACCGTACCGCCGCCTGTACTACAGGTGCGATGGAATTAAAAAGACCCGGCCCCAGGGCGAACCACACCCAGGGACTCCCCAGGGTCGGGGGCTTGTTCTAGCTGACCGCGACCCAGATGGACTGGCCAGCTGCGTTGCTCGACATCGTGATGCTGGCCAGCGTCGTCTGGGACGTCCCGGCGGTCGCGTACCGCTGGGTGGCCGTTGACTGGTTGACCACGCCGAAGCCCGTGAAGGGCATCGCGGTCCTGTAGATCAACGGCACGGCAGCCGCGTTGAAGAGCTGCGCCACCCAGTACGTCCCGGCGGCCAGCGACTGGGCGGCCGTGAGAGTCGCCGACTTGGGGACGCTGCCGCTGGTGATAAGGGAGACCAGGCTCGCCGTCGAAAGGATCGTTCCGGTGGAGTTGACCAGACCGATCCAGTTCTGGCCCGCTGTCGGCGTGGTGGCCGCGGTGCCGAGCATGAACCACAGCTTGCGGTTACGGCCTGCCGGATGTAGACGGCCGACAGGTACACGGTGCCGAGCGTCGGCGTGAGCGTGCTGACGGCGAACGACGGGTCGTAGGACCAGCCGAGGAGGCCATGGCCGCTGGGCACCGGCACAGGCGGGGAGGCGGAACTAGTCGCCCCGCCAAGGGTGAACGAGCTGTTTGGGCCGTTTGCCGTAATTCGTGGTCCTGGGGAGAGATACCGTGGGTGAGTCGCCCGCACAGGGAATACGACGCCCCGCGTGTGTTCATCGGCAGGACACGCCCGGCGTGTACATGCCGGGCCCGCCCGAAATAGGGTGACCAGCAGGAACACCACGGCCTTCGGGTCGCCACCCTATGACGAGCAAGGACACCCCCGACTGATGGCAGTGACCCAGCAGGAGATCGAGAACCGGTTGTGGGACGCCGCCGACGAGCTGCGCGTGGCGATGCCCGAAGCGCAATACTCCTCGGTCGTCTTCCCGCTGATGTTCTGGAAGCACCTGTCGGACACCTGGGAGCACAACCACCAGGAGTTCCTGGCCGACAACGAGGGCCTGGACGGTCTCTCCGCCGAGGAAGCCCACGAGATCGAGTACCGCGACTACCAGTCGTTCGAGATCCCGCTCATCCACCCCGGCACCGTCGCCGAGCGTCGCGCCTCCTGGTCGTCCATCCTCGCCACCATCACCCAGCCCGGCCTCGGCCAGCGGGTCCGCGCCTCCCTGCAGGCCATCGAGACGGCCAACCCTGACAAGTTCTCCCGCCTGTTCGGGTCCATGACCTGGACCTCCGAAGAGGTGCTATCGGGGGAGGTGTTGGCGGCGGTCATGCAGGCGATGGACCGCACCCCGAAGATGCACGAGGGCAACATGTCCCACGACGTGCTCGGTGGGGCGTACGAGTACCTGCTGAAGCGGTTCTCCGACGGGTCCGGCACCCGCGCCGGCCAGTTCTTCACCCCGCGCGAGGTCGTCGAACTGATCGTCGAGATCCTGGACCCCAAGGGGCATGAGTCGGTGTATGACCCGACCTGCGGGTCGGGCGGCATGCTCATCGCCTCCGCGAACCTCCTGAAGGCCCACGGCGGGCGTGGCTATACGCTCAAGCTGTACGGGCAGGAGTCTGTCTCGGACACCGCCGGCGTGGCCCGCATGAACCTCTTCATGCACAACCTCACCCAGTTCCAGGTCGAGGTCGGCGACACCCTGAAGGACCCGCGCTTCAAGAAGCCGGACGGGTCCGTCGCGCAGTTCGACGTAATCCTCGCCAACCCGCCCTACAGCCTGAAGTGGAAGCCCTGGACCAACGACCCGCGCGCCATCGGCGGTGTCGCCCCGCAGTCGTCGGCTGACTGGGCCTTTGTCCAGCACATGATCGCCAGCATGGACCCGAAGAAGGGCCGCGCTGGCGTCGTTCTGCCTCACGGTGTCCTCTTCCGCGGTGGGCAGGAGGCAGCCATCCGCCAGCAGGTCCTGGACGATGACCTCCTGGAAGCCGTGATCGGGTTGCCAGCGAACCTCTTCTATTCGACTTCCATCCCGACCTGCATCCTTGTGTTTCGTGCCCCTGGCACCAAGGCCGAGGAGCGCCGGAACGGGGTGCTGTTCATCGACGCCTCCAAGCGGTTCACCAAAGCCAAGAACCGCAACGTCCTGACTGAGGCGGACATCGCCGATGTGGTGACTGCCTACCAGTCAAAATACGACGCCGACGGCAACCCGGTGGACCCCAATGAAGCAGGTGGGCTCTCGGCGCGGCTCGTCCACACCACGGAGATCGTGGCGAACGGGTACGACCTCAACATCGGCAGGTACATCAAGCAGGCCGCAGCTGAGGCCGAAGACCTCGGCACCCTCATCGAGGCGTACAACGTCGCCCGAGCCGAGCGCCAGAAGACCGAGCAACGGATGCTCGACGTACTCGCCGCCGCCGGGATCGAGGGCTTCGATGAGTGACGGCTATCCGCTTCGTCCGCTCGGAGAGGTGATGCGCCTCGAAATCCAGCGCACACCGATGAAGCCTGCAACTACCTACCGCCTGGCCGGGGTCCTGAACGCAGGACAGGGGATTGTCGCTAAAGGCGAACTCGACGGCGGAGAGACAGAGTACGCGGCAATGAACGTGCTGCGCGTTGACCAGGTCGTGATGCGAAAACTGACCGCGTGGGAAGGCCCGATCACCGTAGTACCTGCCGAGTTCGATGGATTCGTCGTGAGCAACGAGTTCCCGACGTTCACGCTTGGTCCAGAACTGATGCCCGACTGGATGAGGCACGTCTGTCGCTCACCGCGACTGTGGGCAGAAATGAAGAACCGAGTGAGCGGGACAGTTCAACGACGCAAGCGTCTCAACCCAGAGCAACTCTTGCAGATCCAACTGCCGATCCCACCCCGTGAGGTACAAGCGCGGATCGTCGAGATGCTCGACGCGGTCGACGACCAGATCGCAGCACTCGACGAAGAGGCCGAGGCGCTGGACAGCGTGTCGATGGCCGTTGCCGAAGACCTGCTCTCCAACGAACCAATCGTGGCGCTCGGAACGATGCTCGATGACATTCGAGGGGGGAAAAGTCCCCAGGCAGACAAGAGGCCCCCGGGCGCTGGCGAGCTTGGCGTGTTGAAGGTCAGCGCGATCACGCCCTTCCGGTTCCTCCCGGAAGAGTCCAAGACCCTTCTACCTGGCACGTCCATGCCTGAGTCCGCGCTTGTTCAGCCCGGCGACGTGCTCATCACGCGAGCGAACACACCTTTGCGAGTCGGGGCCGTCGCGCGAGTCCCTGCCGATGTTCGGAACGGCCTCTACCTGGCCGACAAGACTCTTCGACTCGTGCCGTCACCCAAACTGGACCCGGACTTCCTCGTGGTGGTGATGGCGCTGAAGTCGTCCCGGACCCACATCACGAGTTCGGCTACAGGCACCAGCGCCTCAATGTTCAACGTCAGTCAGGATCGCATTCGTGAGACACCGATCCCGCTTCCTGACCTGGACCGGCAGCGGGAGATTTCCTCCGTCGTGCTGTCCGTTCGCGCGAACGCCCATGCGGCGCGTGCTGAGGCCGCCCGCCTCCGGAGTACACGCTCCGGTCTGCTCGCGAGCTTGCTGGACCGCACCATCGAGATCGAGTCCGCCGAACTGGGGGTCTGAGCCGTGGCGAAGGGCATTCGGGAGCGTGAGTTCCAGAACCTGATGATCCAGTGGTCCCTCCCGATGGGCTGGGGCTTCACAGCGGGCAAGTCGCTGCCGCGTGAGATGACGCAGACGGTGGTCGTCGGCCAGTTGCGGGACGCCATCGTCCGGTTAAACCCTGGGGTGATCGACGGGTTCGACGTGGACACGGTGGTCGAGGAGATCGTCGCCACGGTCAACGCCGTCGAAGGCGGGCTGGTGCGGGCCAACGAGCAGGTGCTGCGCCTGCTGCGGGGCCGGAAGGAGTTCCGGGACGCCGACGGCGTGTGGCACGCCCTGAAGGTCATCGACCTCGAGCACCCGACCGCCAACATGCTGGTCGTCTCCGACGAGGTGACCATCACCGTCCCCGGCAAGACCTCCCGCCGGTTTGACCTCGTGTACTGGGTCAATGGCCTGCCCCTGGTCGTGCTCGAGGTGAAGTCCCCGACCGCGAAGTCCGGGTGGGCCGACGCCGCCCGCGAGATCAACGACGTGTACGCCACCGAGTACCCGTGGTTCTTCACCCCCAACGTCTTCGCCGTCGCCTCCGACGGGCTGAAGCTGCGGTTCGGTGCCGCTGGCGCGCCCACGAACCTGTGGCAGCCGTTCAGGTCCACCGCCGACGACGAGAACCTGTCCGGGCAGGCCGACGTGCAGCGCTCCGTCGAGCTGCTGATGAACCCGGCCACGATCCTGGACATGCTCGCCAACTTCGCCCTCTTCGACACCTCCGGGGGCGGTGCGGACAAGAAGTACCTCCCCCGCTACCCGCAGATGGAGGCCGCGCACCTAATCCACGAGCGGGTGCTGGCGGGCGGGTCGAAGGGCCTGATATGGCACCACCAGGGGTCCGGGAAGACGCTGCTGATGGTGTTCGCCGCCTCGCTGCTGCTGGCCGACACCCGCACCGAGTCGCCCACGATCATCCTGCTCTCGGACCGGACCCAGCTCGTCCGGCAGACCTCCGGGGTGTTCACCTCCGCGATGGGGGACGCCTACTTCCACCAGCCCGCCACCAGCGCAGAGCTGCGGGCGCTGCTGACCGACGACGTGCGCGGCGTCATCTCCACGACCGTCCACAAGTTCGCCGACGCCGGCAAGAACCTGTCGACCCGGGACAACATCATCGTGCTAGTCGACGAGGCACACCGCACCCAGTCCGCCCGGTCGAAGTCCCTGGCCGGGCAGATGCGCGCAGCGTTGCCGCACGCGAAGTTCTTCGGCATGACCGGCACCCCCGTCCGCAACCTCGCCACCGACACCTTCGCCCTCTTCGGCGAGGAGACCGACCCGGGCAGGGTGCTGCACCGGTACTCGGTGTCCCGGTCCCTGCTGGACGAGGCGACCGTCCCGGTGATGCTGGACCCGCACCCGGTCGCCTTCGAGATAGACGACCAGGAGTTACAGGCCGAGTTCGACCAGTTCGCTGACGACTTCGACCTCGACGACCCCGACCGTGAGATCCTGTCTCGCAAGTTCGGGCGTCTCACCTCTGTGTTCGCCAACCCCGAACGCATTCACGCGGTCTGCCAGGACATCGTGGACCACTACCTGGCCGGCGCCTACCGCAACGGCCTCAAGGCCCAGGTCGTCGCCTTCAACCGTGAGCTGGCCGTGGCGTACACGGACAAGATCAACAAGCTGCTGGCCGGCTTCGAGGCGTCACAGGTGCTCGCCGAGGTCGGGAAGCATGACCGGATCACCGCCGAGGTGAATATCTCCGTCTCGGACTCCAAGGACGAAGACCCCGCCATGCGGCCGTTCCGGCTCTCGGAGGCCGAGGAGGAGGAGCAGAAGCGGCGGTTCCTCACCCCGGACGACCCGCTGTGCTTCCTGGTGGTGACCGCGAAGCTGATGACTGGGTTCGACGCCCCCAACGAGGGCGTCCTCTACCTGGACAAGCCGCTGAAGGCCCACAATCTGTTCCAGACGATCACCCGCCCGAACCGCACCTGGGTGTCCCCGACCGGGTTCGTGAAGACCTCCGGCGTGGTCGTGGACTACATCGGCCTGGCCGAAGAGGTCCAGCGGGCCGTCGCCGACCCCACCGCAAAGGGGGCCGGCAAGGGCGGCGGGTTCGTCACCGACCTGTCCGAGCTGGTCGCCGAGTTCCGCACCACCTTCGCCCGCATCGAAGACCTCCTCGCGGACGTGGACGACCTGGACCTCACGGTCCACGGATACGAGTCCGTGCGAGCCATCAACGTCTTCCTGGACGCCAACCCTGGTGCCGCCGAGGTGTTCACCAAGGACTACCGGCTCCTGGCCCGCCTGTACCCGCTTATCAACACCGACAAGCGAATCGCCAAGTACCGGGACGGCTTCGGGCTGTTCGGGTCCGTGTACACGACCCTGTTCAAGAAGTCCTCCGACGAGGAGAGGAAGGAACGGCTGGCCGAGCTGGGACCGATGGTCCTGGAGATCATCAACGCCCACGTCCACTCCTTCTCCGTGGTCGCCCCCCAGGAGGAACCCCTCGTCCTGGACGCCCAGGGCATCGCCATCCTCAAGGAGCTGCTGGCCCTCGTCCGTCCCAAGCCCGACAAGGACGACGGCGAGGACAAGACGCCGCCGTCCGCGGCGGAGATCCTGGACCACATTAAGGCCGCCCTCGACAAGGGCGTCGAACCGGGGTCCGCGAAGTACACCGCCCTCGCGGAGCGAATCAAGCGGCTGCGGGACCGGATCATCCAGAACTCCCAGGACGCCCTCGGGTTCCTGTCCGAAGCACTTCGGGTCGCCCGCGCCATCGTGGACGCCCAGAAGCACCCCGACGAAGCCGTCGTCGTGCTGGACGACGACCACGTGGGCGTCCTGTCGCGGATCATCCACGACCACGCACCGCCCGGCCTCACCGTCACGGAGAAGAACCTGGCCGACGAGATCGACCAGGTGGTCACCCGCACCCTCGCCCGGTCATGGGACAACGCCGACGCCCGCAACCGCGGCGTCCGCCGCGCCACCGCCGCGGTCTTCCGCCACTACATGTTGAAGCCGGTGGGGGAGCCGTATGACTCCACCGTCGCCTACATCGAGGCCCACTACCTCGTTGACTGACGAACGCAGCCGGCCGGTCACCGCAAGGTCGCCCGTCATGGTGCCGCCTGCCTTCGACAGGCGGAGGACGTCCTGGAAGCCCACGTACTCCTTGGACACGGGGATGTCGGCCTGCTCCACTTCGGC
Organism: Streptomyces sp. NPDC005393; assembly: GCF_040606675.1. Classification (NCBI taxonomy): domain Bacteria; kingdom Bacillati; phylum Actinomycetota; class Actinomycetes; order Kitasatosporales; family Streptomycetaceae; genus Streptomyces; species Streptomyces sp. NPDC005393. Next base: position 153,753 of record NZ_JBEXFG010000004.1, read on the forward strand.
GAACAGGGCGTTCCGGGCCGAGGCCGTGGTGAGGGCGTACTCGGTGTCGGAGAGCCGGACAGACGTTCCACCCTGGACTCGAATGTTGCCGGGGAGGCAGATGTCCGCCAACTCGGGCTTGATGGTGACGACGTACGGCACGGAGATCTCCTTACGAGGCCCCGAGCAGGGGCTCCTCACCCCTTCGGCGGTCCTGGAGTGAGTTGGACAGGAGCTAGCCGACCGCCCTCGGAACCACGGAGGGCCCGACCGAGGTCAGGCGGCCAGAGGCGCGAGCAGCCTGGTCCTCATCGCGGCAAGCGGCTGGCTCACGGGTAGCCGCTCGACTTCCTCCTCCGGCGTCGGCAGCGCCACCACCGCGGCCTCCTGCGTGGCCTTCAGAGGTGTCGGGACACGCTGCTGCGGCAGCATCGCCACGGGCTTCTGGAGGACGGTTTGCGGGCCCTCGGCGGACGTGTGAGAGATCGGCTTCATCCGCCGCTCAGCGACCCCCGACGCGACCTCCTGAGGCCCGTGCTGGACCTTCGCGGCCAGCGACTCCTGGACGGCCACCTGACGGGCCTGCCCGGCGGCTTCCCGGTGCTGAGGGCAGGTACCCGAGCGTGACACCCTCCGGCAGAGCGATCCGTCGGCCCTGGGCTGCCCGCAACGGCGAGCGGGCTCGGGTTTGGCACCCGAGAACGCCAGCAACTCCAGCTCCATCGCCCGCGCTGCTCGGATCTCCTGATGCCGCTGCTTCTGGCGCTCCCGGGCACCCTCGGCCTTGGTACCCACCGCCAGGGTCTGCACCCGGAGGTCGGCACCCTCCGTAAGGGACCAGACCTTGCCGGTCTTACGGGTCAGCCCCAGCCCCTGCATCTCGGCGAGCTGTCGGCGGACAGTGGGCAGGCTCTTGCCCGTCCGATGGGCCAGCTCCTTCACCTGCCCCTCGAAGGTCAGGAGCGCGGTGTACAGCGGGTACCAGTGCGCCTTGCAGCCGTGCCGCCAGGAGTCCATGCCGGTGTCCACCACGCCGAGCCGCTCCGATGAGCAGGAGGAGGCCGGGACCGTCAGTGCGTACGAGCGCGCGTATCCCCGGGCCTGGACGTTGGTCTTGGTGTTCAGCCTCAGCCAGCCGGCCAGCACGAGCTTGGCGATGTTCCGGGCAGCCGCCTGCTGCCCCTGGGCGCTCATCTCAGCAACCTTGTACGAGGACAGGACGAGCTTGGTGGCGTTGGCCTGGGTGGCGATCAGGGCGATGGCGTCCACCGTCTTGCGCATCCCGCTCGGCATCGTGGTCCCGGCCGCCCTCTCCCGCCACCTCTCCGGGGTGAAGCGGACCGAGGGGTGCTCGGTGACGTACGCGCGTATGTACGTCACCTTCGAGACCAGGTAGTCGCTCCCCTTCTCACGAACCTTGCCGCCCAGCGGGGACTGCATCACCTGGAGGACACACTCCTCGTCGCTCAGACCGCTCCGCATGAGCGACAACAGCACCCGGGCCAGGCGGAAGTCCCGGCCGTCGGAGACGTTTTGAAGGAGTTGACGAGTCCGGGTCTTCACCCTCGGGTCGTCAGCAAAAACGGTCACCAGAGCGTCACTCCTCTGTGCATTCAGGAGAACGGGAGGAGTGACGCCCCCGTGAGCGTTTTTGGTCCTCTGCGCCTGGGGCTCCGGAGCCCTCACCCGGTCGTGGAACTCCTCGGGAAGGTCGGCAATGGGGAGGTCCGAGGAGACCTGGTAGACGGCGCCGGAGGGGTGACGGGAGCCGGGACCGACGACGTAGCCGCCGTCTCCTCGGATGTCCGTGCCGTCGGCGATTCGGACCGTGGAGTGCTGTGAGCTGTTGCGGGAACGGAAGGGCACTCGGTAGTAGCGGTGAAACCCCTTGGCGGTGCGGACCGTGAACGTGGCCGGGAGGGTGGAGGAGGCCCACCGTTCGGCCTCGGGGGTGTCGGTGTCGACGGCGAGGACACCGGAGCCCATAACGACGCCGTACCCGGTGATGCCAGGACGGGAGAGCTGCTGGGCGATCCAGCCGGGATCGGTGGAGGCGTCGGACTTCCACTTGACGGCGGGAACCTTCCCCTTGAGCGGGAAGACCCTGAAGCCCCGGCAGACCATCGCCCGCCAGGAGTCGATGGGGGACTCAATCGCAGAACCCCCGAAGTCAGCGCCCAGGTTGAGGGGGTTCACGCTAGAATGGGTGTAGCTGTACAACGTTCTTCCTTGCCGGAGATTGCCCGTTGCGCAGCGAGGTCTTGCCGGACCGCCACCGCGCCCTTCACCCCTTCGCGGGGCTGGGGCGCCGTTGGACATGAAGAAGCCCCTGACGATTTCCGATCGGGGGCTTCTTCGTGCCCGGGACGCGAGGACGTACCGGTTCATGGCCATCAAGGTTCCTGTCGGACCCGAGCTGGCAAGGCCGCCTGGGTGGCCTACGGAGGAGACCGGCTACTGGCCAGGCGGAGCCCCCTCCTCGCAGGTGGGGGAGAGGGCTCGTGGAGGGCTGGCCGGCTGGGGAGGCCCAAGGGCGGGGATCAGCCCTGCGACTTGCCGTCGACGGCCTCCAGCAGGGCGGCACGCTGGTTGGGGCCCAGGCCCCGCACCCGGCGGTTCTCGGGGATGCTGAGGCGCTCCAGGAGCCGTCGGGCCCGCACAGGGCCAATACCGGGGAGGGCGCGGAGCAGCCGGAGAACCCGGAGCCGGAGGGCCGCCTGGTCCCCGTCGTCGCTCCGGGCCAGGACCGAGACCAGGCCCTCCACCCCGTGCTCTCTGACCTCCGCGAGGAGGACAGATCGGGCCCGGCGGACTTCCAGGGCCTTGGCGAGGGCGGCAGTGCGCTGTTCGGCAGTGACGTTCGTGGGCGGGAGCGGCATAGGTTCTCCTCTATCGCGGCGTGTGTCCGTCCCTTCCCAGCGCTCCCGCCTTCCAGGACAGGATGTTCATGGAGATCAGCTCGGAAACGGTGGCGACCGGGCTGTCGACCTCGTGCAATCACAATTCCGCTACGGCTCCAATGAGTACGGATCCCCCTCGCGGCGGCGCTGTCATGATCCGCGCATGTCTGACGAGCCTCTGCCCCCCAACGAGAACGCATCACCCCTCGCACAGCAGCAGGGTGTCCCTGCACTCCAGCGGTGGCGCATGCGTATCGCCTACGCTGCCATCGGGTTCGTGGTGGGCGCCAGCTCCGTGGGCATCGCCTGGTGGGCCACTTCCGGCAGCGGAGACTCGCGGCCGTCTGGACCTCCGTTCACGGCCACCGGAAAGGTCACCGTCTTCGACCCCTGGGTTCACGGTCAGGAGGACGAGGGGTGCGTCGGCATCGACTCCTACGCCGACCTCCGTAGCGGCACTCCGGTCCGCGTCTTCGACCTCGACGGGCATGAACTGGCACAGGGGCGCCTGGAGAAGGGCACATCCGGCGTGGTGGTTGCGGACAGTTGCACCTGGCCACTGACCGTCAAGGGCGTTCCGGGCGGGGCGGTCCAGTACCAGGTGCAGGTCGGGGATCGCGACCGGCTGACGAAGGTGCGTGAGGAGTTGCAGGCGGGATTGACGCTCTCGTACGGCCATCAGTAGCCGAGCTGGTCCCGACCCATGCCGCTCAACGAGCGTCGCTTGGTCCACAGCCAGGCAGGGCCTCGCCCGTCCAGAGACCCGACCCGCTGTACCGGTCCTGCGGAGTCGGCTGTCGGCACCAACCGCTGAGCGGGGCCATGTTGTCCACAGGACTCCCGTGATTTAGATGTGATCCGCTCTGGCCCGGACTCGGATCGCGCGACGGATCCTACATCTGGGGTCTCGGTACGGTACGAGCTTTTTGGATTCTCCGTCACGCGCTGGGCCGGGGCTGCTTCGCTGGCCCCCATGCCGAACACATGCAGCACGGGCTGCGGAAAACTCGCCTCACGTAGAGGCATGTGCCAGCCGTGCTACCGGCGCTTCAAGCGCAATGGAACAACGGAGCCGGTCGGCCCGAAGCCGCCGATCAGCGTCACGGTCGTCATGGCCAACGTCAAAATGACAGACACGGGTTGCATGGTCTGGACCGGAGACACCGACAAGGATGGACGTCCTCGCTACTACGACAGCGGCCGGTATCAACGCGGCGAGAACCCGCTCGTCTACGTCCAACGGTGGATGTACGAGCACCACGGGGGCACCCTGAGGAAGGGGCAGACGCTCACGCGTGACTGCCCGAACAAGAGGCTGTGCGTGAACCATGCGCATTCTCGCCTCTGGCGTGACCTTGGCGAGCGGGCCTTCGGTGCATCCAAGGAGGAGCGCGTCGTGCCCGACGAATGCGCTAAGGGGCATTCGCTGGACGGGGAGAACCTTTACACGCACCCGGTCACCGGAGTTTGGGCCTGTCGGCGTTGCTCGTGGGAGTCGAAGCTCCGCTCTCAGGGCATCGACCCTGCCACCCGCGAACGCCGGCCACACAACCGCCAAAAGACTCACTGCTACAAGGGCCACCCACTCGCCGGAGACAACGTCTGGATCAACCGCGAGGGCAACCGTGTCTGCAAGCGGTGTCGAGCTGAAGTCGCCTTTAAGCGGAACTTGAAGAAGGAGTACGGCCTCACGGTGGAGGACTACCTGGCGCTGCTGAAGGCCCAGGACGACCGATGCGGGATCTGCGACCAGCCCTTTGCGGAGACGGGCGCCCAAGTCAACGTTGACCACTGCCACCGAACCGGCAAGGTCCGCGGACTCCTATGCCGCGCTTGCAACCTGGGCATCGGCCACTTCGATGACAGTGTCGACGCTCTCCAGAGCGCGATCGCCTACCTGCAACGGCACGTCGTATGACGAGACGGTCTCGGGACAGTGGCGCCGCGCGTGAACTCTGCGAGGAAAGACTCACCGTTCGAATGCGATCTCGTTCTCGTACACCCCGTCACCGGATGGTCACGAGGTAGATGTTCTGCTCCCACAGCAGTACGGACTGCCGCAAAGATCAGGCCCTTCACCAGTCCTTCAGGAAGGGATCTGTCTTGATCCGTACCGCTGTACCCGCACGCCGCTCCGTCGTCCGTAGCACGGTCACCGCTCTCACGGTGGCCGCGACCCTCCTGATCCCGGCCGTCCACGCCGCGGCGAAGGCCACCTGCGCGCATCACACCACCGGCACCTGCGCCGCTGGTAAGCCCCATCCGAACGGGGCCACCGCGAAGTGCAAGGACGGCACGTACTCGTACTCGAAGACCTTCAGAGGTACGTGCTCCCGCCACAAGGGCGTGAAGTACTGGTACAAGTGATCGCTCCTACGCGAGGCCCCTGGCGATTGCTTGGGTTCTAGTGGCAATGCCGTTCAGTTAGGTGAGGAAGTCGTTCGTCAAGGCTGGTGAACAAGGCAGCGGAGCTGCTGTAGAAGAGGGATGTCACTCCAAGACATCATCACCACAGGAGCTCCGCTGTTAGAACAGGCTGCCATAACAAGGACGCTCGGGGTAGCGGCCGGAGTCTTTGCGCCGGGGCATATCGGTGAGCTGACCCGGATCATCCCGTTCGAGATGGTCGATGAGGTGCTGGCGGATACCGGTGCGGTGCAGCGCAGGGTCCGGCTGGTACCGGCGCGGGTCACGGTCTACCTGCTGCTGGCCGCGGCACTCTTCAACGGACTGGGCTACCAGCAGGTCTTCGACCGGTTATGTGCCGGGCTGGCGGGGCTGGCGCCGGCCCGGCCCAGTGGCAGCGCACTTCGCCAGGCCCGCCAGCGGCTGGGGCCGGCGCCGATGAAAGCCCTGTTCGGCCTGGTGAGTGGCCCTGCGGCTACGACCGCTGGCGCCGGACGATGGCGGGGTCTGAGGGTCGTCGCGGTCGACGGCACCCTGCTGTCGGTCCCGGACTGCCCGGCCAATCTGGCGGTGTTCACCCGGCAGCGGCTCGGCAACGGGATCTCGGGCTACCCGCAACTGCGGTTGGCCGCGCTGGTGGCCTGCGGGACCCGGTCGGTGATCGGGGCCGTGTTCGGTCCGGCCACGACCGGCGAACTGGAATACGCCCGCCGCCTGGCGGTGGATCTCCGGGCCGGGATGCTGCTGCTGGGGGACCGGAACTTCGCCGCCTCCGCACTGCTGAACCAGCTGGCCGCCACCGGCGCCGATGTGCTCGTGCGCTGCAAGACGAACCGGAAGCTGCCACCGGTGGCCCGCTGCCGTGACGGCTCGACACTGACGCGGATCGGTCCCCTGACCGTGCGTGTCATCGAGGCCGAGATCACCCTCCGCACCGCCCAGGGCACCCGCACGGGCCGTTACCGGCTGCTGACCACCCTCACCGACCCTGCCACCCACCCGGCCGGCGAACTCGTCCGGCTCTACCACGAACGCTGGGAGATCGAGACCGCCTACGCGGAGCTGAAGTCCACGATGCTGGGCGGACACGTCCTGCGGGCCCGCACCCCGGACGGCGTCGAGCAGGAGGTCTGGGCCCTGCTGACCACCTACCAGGCATTGCGGACCGCGATGACCGACGCCACCGACAGCATCCCGGGCACCGACCCCGACAGGGCCGGATTCCTCACCGCCCTCGCCGCAGCCCGGGACCAGCTCGTCCTGGCCGCCGGAATCATCACCGACACCGACACCGACATCGATCTGGTCGGCACCATCGGCCGTCACGTCCTGGCCCACCTCCTGCCCACCCGGCGGGTCCGCACCAAAGACCGCATCGTCAAACGAGCGATCTCCAAATACAACGCGCGCGGACCCGCCATCGACCGGACCACCTACAAAGCCACCATCAGCATCAACATGCTCATGAGCGGCCCTTGACGCCCCGGGCCCCGCCCTAACTGAACGGCATTGGTTCTAGTGGTCGTCGCAACACCCCAGTTCAAGGGGTGCGATGGACTTCGAGATCCGCAAGGTCCGGACGGCTCAGGGCGCAGACGGCTGGTCCGTGAGCGGGAGGAATACTTCCGGCTCATGGACCAGGGGCTGAGCAGCCGGGAGGCATGTCGACGCGTCGGGATCAACATCCGGACGGGAAAGCGATGGCGTAACGGCCGCAATCCGTCGGGCAGGAACAAGGCGGCACCACCGGCGAATGCGGTGGTGCCGCCTCCTGGTCCGTCCCGATACCTGCGTGAGGTCGACCGGATCTACATCGCCGACCGGCTGCGCGAGAAGGCGTCGGTTCGGGCGATCGCCGCCGAGCTGGGCCGCAGCCCGTCGACCATCAGCCGGGAGATCCGCCGCAACCGGCACCCCGAAAACGGCCAGTACCGCCCCTTTGCCGCACAGGCCCGCGCCGATTCCCGCCGGCCAAGGCCCAAGCCCGGCAAGATCAGCCGGACCCCTGAGCTGGGGGACTTCATCCAGGACCGTCTGGACCTACGGTGGAGCCCGGAGCAGATCTGCCAGGCTCTGCGGGCACAGTTCCCCGACCGGCCGGAGATGCAAGTGGTCCACGAAACGGTCTACCAGGCCCTCTACGTCCAGGGCCGCGGTGAACTGCGCCGCGAGCTGGCCCGTGCTCTGCGCACCGGACGTACCCGCCGCAAGCCGCACCGCCAGGCCGCCTCCCGACAACCGCGGTTCGCGACCCCGATGGTCATGATCAGCGAGCGTCCCGCCGAAGCCGACGACCGGGCCGTGCCAGGCCACTGGGAGGGCGACCTGATCATCGGCAAGGACAACGCGTCCGCCATCGTCACCCTGGTCGAACGCGCCACCCGCTACGTAATGCTCCTGCACCTGCCCGACGGCCGCAGCGCGGAACACGTCCGCGACGCCCTGGTCACGACCATCCAGACCCTGCCCTCCCACCTGATCCGCTCACTGACCTGGGACCAGGGCAGCGAGATGGCCGCCCACGGCGCCTTCACCCTGGCCACCGATGTTCCGGTCTACTTCTGCGACCCGGCCAGCCCCTGGCAGCGCGGCTCGAACGAGAACACCAACGGCCTGCTCCGGCAGTACTTCCCCAAGAGCACCGACCTGTCCGTCCACACCCACGAGCACTTGGACGCGGTCGCCGCCGAACTCAACGGCCGCCCACGCAAAACGCTCGGCTGGGAAACCCCAGCCGAGCGCCTGCATAAACTGCTCGCGGCCTGAACGACACAACCACGTGTTGCGACGACCCCTAGAAACCGCCTTGTGCTGGGGGCCTCGCGCAGTCTGGGAGCCGGCCGAGTGCGGTTGAATCCCTGCCCCTTCACATTGGAGAGACCGTGGATGCAGCCGTGATTCGCCGTGCACGAATACAGCTTGCCCAGACCTGCCGCGCTGACGTTGAACAAGACCTCGACGCGTTCGATCGCCTCCCGATCGCCGACCGGGACCGTAGACAGCATATGCGTGCTGAACTGCGCCGTGCGTCACGTCGATACCGGTACGCCGACGGACTTCCCTCTTTTGCTGTCAGTGGGCCCATGCACCTTGCCGTGTACATCTGCCTCGCCGTCTGCGCCGCAGTGTTTGTCGTCCGAGCCGTAGGCGAGCCGTGGCTCGACCTCGGGCTGCATCTCCTGCTCTTCACGGCCGGGTTGGTCGCAGTGGGGGCGGTGATCTGGCCGGTTCTCGCAGTCCTTCCGCGCTACGCACGCAGCAGGGGTGCTGCGACGGTCGTCGTCATCGGGACCGTCGGTGTACCGGTGGCGTCGTTGTTCTTCACCGCCACCGGATCCATCGACGTCGGGCACAAGGGGCATCTCCGGTCCGTGATCTGGGGCTGGGACGCAGGGTGCCTGGCGCTGCTGACGCTCTCCGCCTTCAGTGCCCTGGAGGTGGCCTACCAGACCTACCGCATCAACCGCAGGTGCTGGCCGTACGACGGACTGACCCTGCGCACCGTCCGGGCAGTGGCACGGATCGCGGAAGGCCGGGAGCAGTGGTGGTCCGAACCTGCGGTCCGTCGCTCGTGCCGCGAGTTGGAAGGAATCGCCTTCCACGCCGAGACGGCTCTCGCACGTAGTGGCTCGGTGCCCAGGCGCAGTCCCCTCGCCTACGAAATGAAGGACGAGGCGCTCCGGGTCGCTGAGGCCTTCCGAGCTCACCAGCGCCATCTGGCCACCGCCAGGAGCGCCGAGGACATCGATCGGATCGTCGGCTCCCTGGTCTGCGCCGTAGAGGCCCTGCTCGCGGGAGATCGAGCAGCCCTGCTGGCCAACGCGCCAGAACGGGCACCGCGCGTGAGTCTGCTACGCAGGGTCTGGCCTCGGATCTGGCCAGCCGCATCACTGGTTGCCGCAGGGATCGTGCTGCCGATGCTGCCACAGGTGAGCGGCTCTCCCGGGGCGGAGAGCCTGCGCATCATCCTGATCGTCACCGGTCTGTGGAAGCTGGTGTCTACAGAGGACGCCGGCCAGGTGAGCGGTCTGCTGGAGAAGGTGCTCCCGTGGAAATGATTCCGCCGTACTCCGGCTGAACGGTCTCCCGCGTCGTTCCACTGAGCAGCAGCCCTGCCTGTTTTCTACAGGTGTAGGGGGACCAGGAGGGCGACGAGTTTGGGCACCACTGTTGCCCCGTCCGTGGAGGGGCCGTTCAGTGGGCTGCTGCCGCACGCTCCGTCGCCACGCGGCACCGTGCGCAGCGGTTGCCGATCAGTTTGCTGAACACCCCTGCGTGGCTGGGCCTGAGCTGGCAGGCTGTGGCCGGTGAGGGGTGACTGGCTGGGGAAGTTTCGTCGGGGGCGGCGGGTACGGGAACGGGGCTGGACGCCGGTCCGACGTACACGCCCTTCCACTGTGGAAGGGATTGACCGGGCCCAATTGTGCGTCCTGCCTGAACGAGGCCCTGGACCGGCACATGGCAGGGGAGCCGCCACGTCATGAGCACACCCCCACCCTCCATACCTGGGGCGCCCTCCCGGACGTACTGCGCACACGGTGCGGACCCCACCGCCGATCCCGTCGGCTGCCGCGGCATCCACGTGCCCGGCCACACCGCATGCCTTGCCCACCTGTCCGATGCAGACCGTGACACCTACCTGGCTGGCCTGACTCCTGGCGCCGACATTGACCACGGTGGCACCCCTTTCACCCAAGCCCTGCTGAACCAGCTTCTTAGCGCGCTCCGCGACCCCACCACCGGCAAACCCCACCTCGGCACCGCCGGATTCGATAGGGCGCAGTTCTCTGGCGAGGCCAGGTTCGACGGGACGCAGTTCTCCGGCGGCGCCGGGTTTCACGAGGCACAGTTCTCCCGCGACGCCAGGTTCGACGAGGCGCAGTTCTCCCGCGGCGCCGCGTTCTACAGGGCGCACTTCTCCCGCGACGCAGTGTTCGACAGGGCGCAGTTCTCCGGCACCGCCGGGTTCGTCGGGACGCAGTTCTCCGGGCACGCCGGGTTCGACGGGGCGCAGTTCTCCGGCACCGCCGGGTTCGTCGATGCGCAGTTCTCCGGGCACGCCGGGTTCGTCGAGGCGCAGTTCTCCCGCGACGCCAGGTTCGACGAGGCGCAGTTCTCCAGCACCACTAGGTTCGACAGGGCACAGTTCTCCGATCACGCCGGGTTCGACGGGGCACAGTTCTCCGGCCACGCGGGGTTCCGCGAGGCGCAGTTCTCCGGCCACGCGGGGTTCGACGGAGCGCAGTTCTCCGGCTACGTCGGGTTTCACGAGGCACAGTTCTCCGGCGACGTCAGGTTCGACGGAGCACAGTTCTCAGGCGACGTCGGATTCGACGGGGCGCAACTCTCCGGCACCGCCGGGTTCGGCAGGACACGGTTCACGGCAGCTTCGGGATTGGGGCCGCTCGTGTGCGCGGCACTGGTGGATCTGTCCGGTGCTGTGTTTGAGGTACCGGTGACGCTCGAGATTGCGGCACGTAGGGTGCGCTGCGAGCGGACTCGGTGGGAGTCGACGGCGACGGTGCGTGTGCGTTACGCCAGAGCAAACCTCGGGCATGCGGTGCTGTCGGCGCCTGTAGCGGTCGTCGCCCACCCGGCCCCTTTCGCCTCCAGCTCCGGGCACACCGTGGACGAGAGCTTGCTGTCAGGCTGCCACGACGGGGTGCGGGTGGCCTCGGTAGAGGGGGTGGATGCCGCCCACCTGGTCCTGACTCACACCGATCTGACCGACTGCCTGTTCTCCGGGGCCTTCCACCTCGACCAGCTCCGCCTGGAAGGCCGTACCATCTTCGCCCCCACACCCACCGGCTGGCATCGCCGCGGACTGCGACTGACGCGGTGGACCCGTCGGCGCACCCTGGCTGAGGAACACCACTGGCGCGCGCGGAGGGCTGGCCAGCCCGCACCGCCTCCAGGACACACCCTCTCGCCCCGCCAGTGGCGTCCCGGCCCGCACCACCCCGACCCCGGACTCACCCCCGACCCCGAGAACGTCGCCGCACTCTACCGCCAGCTCCGCAAAGCCTTCGAGGACGGCAAGAACGAACCCGGCGCCGCAGACTTCTACTACGGCGAGTGCGAGATGCGCCGCCACGACCGCACTGGCACCGCGAAAGGCGAACGCCACCTGCTGTGGGCCTACTGGCTGCTGTCCGGCTACGGCCTGCGCGCCTCCCGAGCCTTCGCCTGGCTGCTCGCCGCGATGTCGCTGACCGTGCTGCTCCTCATGGGCGTCGGCCTGCCGACCCACGACCCCGACCCCGCCACCACCGGAACCCTCGACGGCAGCAAGATCAGCCTCAACACCACCACCCCCGACCCCACCCTGCACGGCGGATGGTCCAAGCGCATGACCTGGGCCCGCGCAGAGAAAGCCACCCGTGTCGCCGTGAACTCGGTGATTTTCCGCTCCTCCGGGCAGAACCTCACCACCTGGGGCACTTACATCGAGATGATCTCCCGCCTCCTCGAACCCACCCTCCTCGCCCTCGGCGCCCTCGCCATCCGCGGACGCATCAAACGCTGACCCACGCCACCCTCAGGGCGCAGGCGCAACTCAACGGCTCCGCATGAAGACGGGGGCGGGCAACCCGATGGGCCGTGGGGAGAGCAGGTGGTCGATCACCTTCGGATCAGCTGCGAGTACCGCGACCGCATGGCAGGGCTTCCCAGGGCCTGTCCCTCGGAGGCTGATGGCCCGGAGCCGGACCCCCTCGGCCAGGAGCTTCGACCACGACCGCGCCTTCGCCTTGTTCACGTATCCGACAGGGCCGGGCCCTGCTCGGGGTGGACCGCGAGGGCGTTGGCGTCGTGGGGGTTGTCGGGCTCGGGAACCAGGCGCACGAGCCGGCCAGGCCGGAGATCGGCCTCCCGGGCGGCCTTGGCGTAGTGGCGCTCACCCCGGAGGTTCGTCGTGTACAGGCCCGCCAGGTGGAGGCGTCGGTCCGTCGGTCCCACCAGGAGACCCGTCGCGTCCTCGCAGAGGCGCAGGTCCCCCTGGTGGTCGACCAGGTGCAGTCGGGGCATCCTGCCTGGGGGAGGAACGAATCGATCCTTGGGTCCGTCGGACGGAACGTAGAAGCTCTTTCCGGCTGACGGCGCGTGCATGGAATCCCCTCTCCCCTGTGATCGGCCCAACCTACTGCGGACGTCTGGAGGTCGGGTCCTCTTCGGTCAGGAACCCGACCTCTCGCTCACCTCTCCCAGAAGGGCACCGCCCCCCTTGGCTTGGAAGTCACCGGACGGCCAGGAAACCGCTGGAGTGTCGGGTAGATGGCCACTGAGGGGGCTCGAAAGCGGGGCGTCGCGGACTTTCGGGCGATCCCGGGATCCCCGGCAACCCTCGGCTGGACCTGGACGGGACGTCGGGGCAGTTTCACCTGTCTCCTCCTCACCGGCCCTGCTGCACGGCGAGCGCCTCGATGTCGGTCTGGGTGGCCGGGGTGGACCAGGTGCGTACCCAGGACGCGCGCACCTGCCGCACGTCCGCCGGCTCGGGCAGGACGTCTCCCAGGACCCGGGCGAGGTGGTGCAGTTCCACCATTAGGGCCACGTGCATCCCCCGCTCCAGGGAGACCACTGGCAGGTGACGAGCCTCCAGCCACATCTCCACCCAGCCCCAATCCTCGGGGGGAAGGTCCAGGGACTCGGCCACCAGGACTGCGTCCACGTAGGCCCGGCCCTGCCGGTCGTGGAAAAGCGCTCGGGCTCGGGCCCAACCTATCTCGTAGACCGCGCCCCTCGGGGTGAAGATGAGGCCGTTCTCGCGGCACAGCTCCTCGACCGAGGCCCGGTTGAAGTCCCGGTTGGCCGCCTCCACGGCTTTCAGCGGCCCCGCTCGACCGCCCAGCGTCTCGTCCATGCCCGCCTGCCCTTCCCGGCTTGCTGGAAGCCCCTCTGCGCCTTCCGCGCGTCCTGCTGCTGCCGTGCCGCCTGCTAGATCTCCCGGGTCCTTCTGCGGGCCGCCTCCACCAGCGCCACGGCCTCCCTGACGGTCCGCAGGGCCTCCCCGAGCTAGGGGTAGTTGAACTCCAATCACGTCGGGTCTGTGGAAAGCCGGAGCCGAGCGCTGGCACCCGCGACACTTTCCCCCGCCCTCCGGCAGACGCCGAGGAGCCCCGCGAAGTGCTCTGCGGCACGGTGCTCGGCGACCAAGGCCTGGGCGGCGGCCACCAGCAGCACCGAGGCCGCACTGGCGGGAGGAAGGTCCGTCAGGTCGCCTAGGGAGCTGAAGGCCACCGCGCCCCCGACGACCTCCCAGGTGATCACGGCCTCTCCGTCCTCCAGGAGAACGGACTCAGCTTCCCGCAGCCGATCAGGGTCCCGCAGGGCCTGGCGCACCAAGGACCGATACTTCGTCAGTAGGGCCACCACGGGCATCGGCGCGAAGGGGACCCCCGCCTCTACCGCTTCCTCGGGCGTCCGGCCGTCCAGGGCGACGCAGGCCGCCAGCTCCCGGGCCCGCTCCGTCAGCTCCCGGGGGTGGACCCCGGACAGCCCGGTCAGTGGCGGCTGTCGGGCGAGGTACTTCTCGACCTCGTCTCGACGGTAGGAGAGCCAGTTCCCCCGGCCCCGTATCCCTCGGGGGAGCTTCGTTCCCTGGGAGCACTGCCGGACGGTGCCCTGGTCGACCCCCAGCTCCCGCGCCAGCTCCTCGGTCGTCACCCACTCGGTGGCGGACTCCGCCTCGCCGCAGCACCCTCACCATTGATCGCTCTCACCTATCAATTGTCTCGCATTGATATGCGACATGCATTCACTTCCGGGGGCCCCTGAGGTCGGGGCCGCTTTTCGGGACCGCGGCCCCCTGTCCGACAGCCGTACTGCACAGGCCGGGGTGAGTACGGCGAACACCCCGGCCGGTGGGGTGCCGTGACGGGGCCTTTGTGCTTAGCCGGTGGTCGAGGTGGTGTCGCTCCAGCACCGGACGGGCCTGCCCAGCGTTCGGGTGACTCGACCAAGCTCCCCGGTCCCGAAGGGGTCACTCTCTGTCGAGCTTTCCAGGCCCGCACCCCGGGCCTGGTTCTCGTATGGATCGGCCCTCTAATCCGTGAAACCGATCAATCTCTGCGACGTCTCGTTGACTGTTGGGGGACCTAGCTCCCGTGAATGTTGAACCGCAAACTATTTTGTACTAGTGCAAAGCGGGATGGATGGTCCTCTCGACCGTGTGATTTTGCTCTGGTCCTCGATGACGGAGGACCCGAGGCGCTGCGCGTGGTTCGTGACGGTCCCGACGGACCACTCCAAGGCGACGAGGCAGAAGCACGGTTCGCCAGGCTCCTGATCGAGTACTACGCCCATGGGCTGACCCAGGCCCGCCGCAGCTTCAGCGTCAACCTGTCCTACTCCGTGCCGGGCGGTCTCGTCCGCTCTCCGGCATCGGCATGGCGATTTTCAGGGCTGAGAGCATCGGAGACCAGTACGCCTCCGTCACGGCGAGTGTGGCGGGTCTCCTCATGACGGTCATCGGCACCTTGTTCCACCGCAGGGCAGACCTGGCGCTGAAGCACATGGAGTCGCAGACCCAGTCGCTCCGACAGGACATGAAGGTCGAGCGGGACGCCGGTCAGGCGATCCGGCTGCTGGAAGACGTTGAGCACCCGGCCCTCAAGGCCCATCTGCAAGGCGCGTTGATCCTGAAGTTCTCCGCTGCGAAGCTCCCGGAGCTGGGTGGGCTGCTCAAGCCGGCCAGCCCTCTGCTGGAGCCCGACGCCAACGGTGAACTGCCGCAGCAACAGTCGGAGAGCCCCGCGTCGTGACTGTCAGGCACTGACGGCCGTCAGTACAAGTTTTGACCTCTTCCTGACCTTGATCGCTGTCATGATGCGAAGGCACAAGAGGGGAGGGGATCAAGCATGGGGAACGGATACGGCACCTGCACGTGGTGCAAGTACGGCAACCACCAGCAGTGCGACCAGACCAACGCTGGATGCGACTGCCAGGACCGGGGACATCGCTGAGCAACGGCCTGACGCTCTGTGTCAGCGGAGCGTCAGGTGCTGAAGCCCGTCAGAGGCGGGAGTCGTTGTAGTGGGCCTGGGCGGTCTCCCGGGCCTCCTCGTAGTCGCCACCCTCCATCAGGCAGCGCTCGTACGCCCTGGCGGCGTCGGCGAAGTCCACCAGCTCTCCGGCGGTGATCGTCAGAAGAGCCTCGGAGGGCTCGCTCTCGCGGGGGTCCGTCATCGTCGCCAGGTCCGCGTACAGGGCGAAGAGGTTGACGCTGTGGACGATGGCCATGCCGGTCTCCGTGAGGGGTGCTGACGGCCGTCATGAAAGATCACGGTTCCGTCATGTGTGTAGATTCCATGCATGTTCCGTAGTTAACCTGTGCCGCCTGACTCTCTGTGCACGATCTGGCTGCCGGTCAGGGCTTTGAGGAGCTTGCGGTGGAGAACACGTCGCCTCTTTCCCCGGATGTCCCCCCGCGTCCGTCCGGCGCTCCCACGGTGCATGTGGCCAGCCACTCGACGGACTCGCCGAACGGCTGGCGGGACGAGTACCAGAACCACCCGGAGTACCAGCGCATCCTGGCGGGGGTGGAAAGGCCTTGGTGGAAGCGGCCGGTGGCCCTGTGGGGCGGCGTTGTCGCCGTTGCCGTGGGTTCGTTCTACCTGGGCGGTGCGGTCCTCGGCTCCGGCGACA
Organism: Streptomyces sp. NPDC005393; assembly: GCF_040606675.1. Classification (NCBI taxonomy): domain Bacteria; kingdom Bacillati; phylum Actinomycetota; class Actinomycetes; order Kitasatosporales; family Streptomycetaceae; genus Streptomyces; species Streptomyces sp. NPDC005393. The sequence goes on from NZ_JBEXFG010000004.1 coordinate 169,682, forward strand.
GCTCGGGTACCTCGTCTCCAGACCCCTGGGTGCAAGGGCAGTTGGATGACCAGTCGCAGAACAACCAGCCTGCCGGGCTGACCTACCAGGAGAAGCAGCAGATCCTCTTCAAGTTCTGCACTTCGTCCCAGATGCGCGGGGAGCCGGGAGACAGCTCGGCGTTCCCGACGTGCATGGCGAGCTACGAGGTGACGGACCAGGGGATGGTTATGCCGAAGTAGTAGGGGAACTGGGCCGAAGTCCGCAGCTGAAGCAGTTGCGCTTCCCCTGCCCAATGTCAGACCAGAGCGCTAGGGTCACTTCACCGGACTGGTCTGAGGGGGGACCATGACTTCGTACAGTTTCGGGAACCGCTGGGTGGGCCGTGAGAGCCTTCACGAGCCCCCGGTGCCGCCAACCCTGGAGGAGATCTCCAAGAGGGCGGCTGCTGAGGCAGACCGCGCCCGGTCTGAAGCCCGCGCTCAACGGCGGGAGGAGAACCGCATTGCCTCAAACACCGCGAAGGAGGAGGGGGAGCGGGTCCGTGCAGATCAGACGTATCTCGACTTGGACGGTGGTGTTTTCTGCACCGTTGTCGAAGCCCAATCGATGCTACGTCAAATGATCAAGACGATGAAGCGGAGCGGTCGCTCAGAGCAGGCCGCCACCCTGCGGGCTGCACAGCGGCGGCTAGGCCGTGGGGATCTGAGCATCGACACCGCAATACGAACAGCCCTTCGCAGGGGGGTACTTGCAGCACGTGCGCACGTGTACCGCGAGGGGCGCATGCAGGAAGTAGAGGCACGGCAGAGGCGTACTAACTGGCAACGCTAAAGCTCCGCCGGGGAGCACGGGCCCGGGTCGCCTTCTCGGCCTGGGCGACGGCCAAATGACGGAAGAGCCTCTGGCCCCGGTGATCGAGGCCCTCGACTTTCAGGTGGCCTCGGCGGACCCACGAGTAGATCGTCACGACGCTGACGCCCGTCAGCTCGGCGGCCTCGCGGGCCGTAAGCCAGGTCTCGTCCTCCACTGAAGCCCTCCCGACATGCGAAAGGCCCCAGTCCGCCTGAGGCGTCGGGGCCTGCATGAAGACGCAGGTGTCCTGCTGTGTTTGATTATGCGGTCGTTCGTTAGGGAAAGCAAGTACCGTGTCTGGTGGGTGTCACGACGGCGGCCACGCACCAGGGAACTGGGCCCATATCCCGTCTGGGAAGGGCTCCCTGCGAATCACCGTTCCCATCACGGTGCGAAAGTGGGTGCAGGTGTCCCGGTAACGAGCGGTTGGCCATTCTTCCGGGCCTTCCTCGGCCACTCGCTCCGGGTCGCGAAGGATCTCGGCGTGTCCCCACTGCACGAGCCGGCGGACCTTCGGGTCTGGGAACCTAAGCGCCTGAGACTCCAGCTCTCGTAGGACTTGCCGGAGATCGACCCACCACTCGGGTCCGTAGTACTCTCTGGCAAAGTGGTCCTCCAAGGCGAATGAGAGCCGGACGATCTCATTGGCTGCCGATTCTGACAGCCCAAGTAGGTGCGTCCGCTCGGCCTCGTGGGCGATCTTCTTCTGCTGCCAGATCACGGCCCCGGTGGAGACCGCCGCGCCAACCACAGCACCCGCGAGACCCATCAGCCCTGCCAACGTCTCTGCCTGCATAGTGATCATTCTGTCGGGCAGACGGCGCTGACGGGGCTGTTCGAGTCAACTCGTGCTCGGGAGAGCTGGCGAGTTTCAGCGCTGGCCCTCGCGCTCACGGAGTTCTTGGTCTTCCATCTCCTCGATCCACGTGTCCAGGTTCCCCTTGGCCTCGGCGTACTCCTTGGATGGGGGTGGGATGGCACCACCGCTTCGGTATGCACCGAACACCTCAAGCATGTGGTCGATGACCTGATGGATCGCCCTGTACCTGTCCGGGTCGTGAGCCCCGAACGGCACCACATGCTTCCAGTACCGGAGCATCTCGGCGACTTCCTTCAGGCGCTGTTGCAGCTCAGGCTGCGCAATGGTGATCATGGCCAGCCTGAGCCGGTCCGCCTCCGAGTTGACCTTCTGCTCCCAGCCCTCCTCGACTGGCCGGTCTCCCCAGCGGCGGCGGAACAGATCGTGCGCTGCGAATACGGCTTGGACGGCTGTCTCGAAGGCGGCGTCCTGCCGGTCGGCCTCGCGCTCCGCCTGCGCCATCTTCTTCGCGTGCTTCTGCTGGATTGCTGTGCCGACGATGGCAGCACCAGCACCGACAATAGCGCCGCCGAAGCCGATCAGGCCTGAGAGAACTTCCGGTTGCATGCAGATCATCATGTCGACGGCGCCGACGGCATGGGGCTGATTCCATCAACTCCTGACATACGGCGCCGCCTCGTGAACTCGACGTTAAGCGGGCGGCAGCAGCTTGAGCTTCGGCTCCTTGGCCTCCACGCGCTTGCGCGCCTCCCGGCAAGTTCCGTCAGAGCAGGGGAGGCCCGCGGCCTTCAAGGCGACACGGATGTGTCCGGTCCCCGGTCGCCTCCCTCCGAGCGAGTCGTAGAGCCCTCGGACGATCAAGTCAGCCGAGGGCTTCTGCGGGTTCTTGGCGGTCTTCTCCGACGCCGGGCTGACGCGTGCCGTCATCACCTCCCGGCGGGGCGTCAGGGTGGGACTGACGGCCTTGACGACCTCCGGCTTCCATGGAGGAGTACCGACCCGGGTGAGGTCCACGGTGGGCTTCGGCGCCTCAGGGATGACGGTGGCCGTGTCGGAGCCGGCGAGGGCGTGAACCCTCCAGATGACGACGGGCGCCACCAGGCTGACGGCGGCCACCAAGGCCACCGAGGCGCTGATGTGGCCCGTCCTCAACAGGTGGGCAGCCACCTGGGCCCCACCCATCATCGTCAGGGCAGCGGCAACGTCCCGGCCCCTGGCGGCCCGTACGGCGGCGATCACGTAGACGTCGATCACGACGGCCAGCAGGGGTGCGACCATCCGGGAGATGCCGACCTGACGGGCCAGCTCCCACTCGCCGACGGCCGTCACCGCGATGCCGGCGACGAGGGCGCGCGTCAGAAGGAGCCGGTCGGTCCAGGGCAGCGGAGGCGGACAAGGGGAAGGCCCCGCGCCGTTGGGTGACGAGGGGCTCTTGCGGAGACGCACTGGCGTCAGGCCTCCCGGGGCGTGCTGACGGCCTGGGCCTGCTCGGCGACCGGGACCCGCTCGTTGCTGGTGCCCCCCTGCACGCGGTGCCGGGCCATCCAGCACTGGACGACCGCCTCGGGGAGGGCAGGAAGCATTCCGCGGATCCGGTTATGGCACGGGCGACAGGTTCGGCGCAGGTCGCTGACCCGCCCGCTGACGGCGCACTCGGTCATCGGGCCCTCCGCATCCGGCGGATGACCGCGATGATCAGCCCGGCGACGATGCCGAGGGCGACGAGGTGAAGGGCGTAGTTGGCGTACTGGATCGCCTGGGTGTGGTTCGGTCCAGGCATCAGCTCTGCACCCCCGAGTCCTCGGCCTTGAGCAGGTTCCAGATGTACTCGATGCCGGACTCGGTGACCCGGATGACCGGCTCGCCGTCGACGATCCTCAAGCGCATGTGACCCTGCTCGACCATCCACGCGTCCGGATACAGGTACTCGCCGGTCTCGTCGTCCCACAGAGCACCCGTGGGCTTCTCGATGATCGCCATGTCAGTCCTCCTCCTCGTCTCCCGGGCGCTCCGCGACCCAGACGCCGTTGATCTTGCGGGCCAAGCCGCGCTGGGCCAGGGCGGTAACCGAGCGGGAGACCGTGCCCTGGTCCACGCCGAGACCCAGCGCGATGGAGACCTGCCGCTGAGGGTCGGCGACAGTCGCCAGGTACGCCCAGACGAGCCGGGCGGCGTGTGTCATGTCCGTGGTCGTCAGGACCTCGAAGAGGCCAGAGCTGGCCAGCGTGTCGTCGGTCAGGCGTGTCATCAGGCACCCCTCCGGAACTCGATCTGGTGACCGTCGACAACCTCGAACGACGTCAGGGCCGGCTGGCTCAGGAACCAGGAGATGGAAGGGTTGGGCCGCAGGCCCTCGGAAATGAGCTGCTCCACGAGCTCCTGGACGCGGTCCGGCCGGACGACCGCTCCGCCCCTTTGCCGGCCGTTCGCCACGTACCGGCCCTCGGGAAGCTGGAAGTACCTGGACCCCTTGGCGGTCGGGTAGCGGTGCTGGTACCCACACTTGGTCAGGTTCCCCTGCGCGTCCCGACGCTTCCGGCGCTGGTCCATCAGGTACCCGAAGCGGTACAGGTGGTCCTGGAACGCCTTGGGCTTCACGTCGCCGAAGTACGTCACGTGGAAGTCCACGGTCGGGATGCCCTCAGGGGTAGTGGAGAAGACTGCCGTGCGGCGCATGCCCATCTCGTTCACCATCACCTCGGGCTGGCCATCCACGATGGCGACCTCCCAGTCCGGGAAGCTGAGTACCTGGCGGACGTCGATGCCCGTCAGGTACTGCATCCTCTGGATGGCCTCGACGGCGGCGAGGGATTCCTTCGAGATGAAGTCCAAGTCCTTCTTGACGAAGTGCACTCAGGGCCCCTTCACAACTCAACGCACGGAGGATCTCCCCGTGCGGGGGAACCTCCAGCGGAGTCGACATCGCCTGTGGCGATGCGCCCATATTACAGCCCCGGGTGTGTTCTCTGCGAGGTTCAATTGGTTTAGCACAGGATTTCGATTGCCTCCAAGAATCCTTGTAGTGACAGTTGCTACGGGAATTCCTCGAGTATTTCCGCGCGTTGACGAAGGTGGTAAGCGCGCTCGTATCCTGGCCGGAGAACGACGAAACCCCCGGCGGGAACCGGGGGCCACGTCACCAGACGGCTCTTTTTAAAAAGAGCCGGGTTGGTCCGGGAGGACTCCCACCCTCTCCGAACCGGCTGCTCCACCCGAAACTACGACGAACGAGGAGCAACCAAGTTGTTCTCGGATTTTAGCGACCGTGACGTCTCCGGTCGAACTGATCTCCAGGAATTCCCGAAGCTGTCCCTCCACGACACCCGTCGCGCCCTCATGGCCGGGGTGCCCATTCAGGAGTGCTGTGTCCACGCGGCCCTCGTCACCAACCCGGACATCCTCGGGCTCGACGCCATCGAGGCGAGGTCGGGACTCGGGCGTATGACCCTCCTGGGAGACCCGCGTCGCGGTACTCCCGGCATCCTTCCGGCCGAGGGACAGTCCTCCACCCTCTTGTACTGCGCGTCCCGTGGGGTCTTCACCCTGGAGGAGGACGAGCGCCGTCCGATGAAGGTCGAGCCGTTCGGCTTCGGCTCCTACGCCAACTGGTCATCTGCGGACCATCAGTCATCTGAGAGCTCTATCTCTAAGAAGGGCCTGGAGACCCTGGGGGAGAAGGAGGAGAAGGATCTTGTCAGCGGTAATGGTCCGCAGATGACCACTTCGGGGGAGGCCCCCTGGATCCAGCGGCACGAGCAGCTCCTGCGGCCGGACCGGGACATCTGGGCCAACAGGGCTGTGGGCAACCGGGAGGCCCTGGGGGACGCCGGGTGGGCCATCGCCCTGGTCTGGGGCTTCGAGCCCGTCTCCGTGCCCCTGAAGGACGTCCAGCGCCTCCTGGACCTGAGCCCGAAGCAGACCCAGCGCGTCGTGGACAAGCTGGGGTTCGAGAGGACCTCGGGCCGGGGCGCCGTGGTCACTGTGGACTTCAGCCGTCTCGTGCACGAGCAGGCCGAGGAGGAGGGCTGGTACAACGGCCCCGGTCTGCGGGCGGCCCAGAAGGCCCGGAAGGCCCACGACAAGCGGAAGGCCGCCGGACGCCGAAGGACCCGCCACGGCCTCGCGGCCTTCCGGGTGCACGAGCACCGCGAGTTGGTGGCCCAGGCGATCGAGGACCCCCAGTGGCGCCGCAAGGTCCTGGAGTACTCGGAGGAGCGCCTCGCGGAGGCCTTGGAGTCCTGGGTAGCCCAGCACGACGGAGAGCTCCCCCGGTGGGCCCAGGCCGTCTTGTGCGCCCTGAGGGCGCACAAGGACCGCCTGGACGTGGCGGCGACGTACTCCGACGCCATTGCCGAGGCGGAGACCGAGGAGCACAAGCGGGACCTGGCCAAGCTCAAGGCCCGGCTGGTCGATGCCAAGCCCGCGGATTACGTCGGGACGTGGTTGGAGCCCGCCAACGTCCCGGACTCCCCCAAGGCCCTGGTGGAGACGAAGGAGAGCAACAATGCTTCCCCCCTTCCGGCCCAGCCGGCCCCGGGATCCTTGGATGCCCATGAGTTCATGGCGTTGTCCGAGGCGGCCAAGCAGGAGACCCTGGCGGCCATGAGGGCCCGTCTCGGCATCACCGTGACCGGCTGACCCGAGATCCCCCGAGGAGCCCGTCACCGCCATGCAGGATGGTGGGCTCGTCCCCGGCCTGGGTGGATGATGGCCCCTCAGACTTTCTGATCAGGAGGGGGCACCAGGGATGAGAGCAAAGGACGTCCCGGTCGTGACGGCGTTTCTGCGGGCCCGTCTTCGTGAGGACGAAGCAGCGGCTCACGCACTGAAGCCTGGTAAGAGTGAGGGTGCAGCAGGATTGCAGGCCAGAGTCCTCGCCGACGTCGCTGCAAAGCACCAGCTCTTGGACCTCGTGGAGCACTGTGAGTTGGCCGAAAAGCGCGAGGGGGGCCTCCGCCTCCGGGAGCGCTTGTCCGTCAGTGCCATGTCGTTGGGGCTGGGGGTGGCGATCTTCAGTCTCGCCAGCGCATACCGCGACCACCCCGACTGGCGGCCCGCCTGGGAGCCCATGGGGGCCCAGCGGGAGCTGGACGAGGAATACGAGATCAGCACCGACAGTCGGGGGTAGACCGCCTGACCCGCAGGGGACCGAGGGCCCTTCACCGCTTCACGAGGGTGGCGGGCCCCTCGCGTTACAACTCAGCGTGGTGCCCCTTCTGCCTCTGACGGGCCGGGATCTACCGACCCCCTTGGCTCCCCGGTTACGTAAGTACGTAGTGAATTACGTATTGGGTGGGTACTCTGTACGTATGCAGACCTTCACCAGCACCGACCTGAACCGCACGTCCGGCGCCATCCTTCAGGCTGCCGAGGAGCAGGGAGCCGTGGAAATCCGGAAGGGCTCCAAGGTCTTCATCCTCAAGTACGTATCGCCGGATGAGGACGCCGATACGTACGTAAACGAGGAGCCCGTACGTAAGCCGAGGGCCGGGAGGAACGACGACCTGCTGGCGTCTCTCCTGGCCTCCTCGAACCAGCAGTCCGCGCTGCTCCAGGAGCTGGTGGATCTCGCCAAGCGCGACATCGGCACCCAGCCCCTCCAGGTCGCCGAGCCCGGCATGGTGACGGCCCGGATCGACGAGGAGCCGGTGGCCCCGGAGCGGCCCAAGGTGGTCATCCCGGAGCGCCTGCCGCAGCCCAAGCCCGAGAAGCCCGGCGAGCCCTCCCAGGACGAGCTGAGGGCCGCGCACGAGTACTACGGGCTCCAGGAGACCGTGGACGGCCTGGAGATTACGGAGAGGGGCATCCAGAGGGCCCTGGGCACCGTGGCGAAGATCGCCCGTCAGGACCCGGAATCGACCGAGGCGCAGATCCTCAAGATGGACGCGGCGAGCGAGGACCGCATCGAGTGCCTCCGCTTGGTTCAGATCGACAAACTCTCCAATGCCCTGGCCAAGCGGGCGGCCGGTGACCCGCGTTGGTTGGGCGCGGCCACTCCGCCTCGTTTTTAAATTCCTCGTCGCGGGGATTCCCGGGCGAACGGGTTTCTGAGTACGGAAAGTTCGCTTCCCGTCGCTTGAAACGGCTAAAGTGCTAACGGCCGCACGACGACGGCCCACCCCTGGGGAGGGGTGGGCCTTCGGATTTTTAAATATCTCTGGGGAGAGATGGGTCGGGTGGTGCAACACCCGACGGAAGGTTTAGGGGAAAACCTTTGGGTGATCTTAGCCGTATTCGTACGGCAGAGCTAGAGGACGAGACGTACTTCTCGCTGTGGGACGGTGTCAAGCTCCTGGGGTATCGCTCGATCGCCGGGTACGGCTCGGGCTACCGGAGGGTTCCTCGGGAGATGAAGCGGCGCGTTCCGTGGGAGGTCTTCGGTGAGACCGGGCCTCGTGCGCGGACCATGACCACCGCCGTGACCCTGGACGGCCTGAAGCGGCTGGTGGCGAACTCCAGCAGGGCTGCCGCAATGAATCTGGCCTTGGAGTTGGGCATGGAGACGGTGCATGTCCCGACGTCCGAGGCGGAGGCCATCCGGATTGTCGGCGCCGCCCTGGCGCCGGTCGAGATGGTGGAGGAGTTCAAGGTCGGCGACTACACCGTGTCCGCCTATCTGCCGACTTTCAACATCGTCGTGGAGGCGGACCGGATGCAAGACCATAGGCGGGACCGTGAGGCCGAGTTCTGGCGGCGGGTCATCATCGAGGACAAGCTCGGCTGTGCGTTCGTCACGTTCGATGTGGAGGCCAAGGACTTCAACCCCGGCAGCGTCGTCAACAGGATCTTGACGATGCCCCTGCCGAAGCAGGCGGAGCAGTCCGCCTAATCTCTCCAAAATCCCGGAGAGAATTCCGGGTGATCAAGCGGAAGTTGCGCTGTCATTCGATCGGGTGACAGCCTTTCCGTATGCCTGCCAGAGAGAAGCTCGTCATCCTCGACCCCGAGGCCCCCAAGGGGTTCAGACGGGTCTCCTACGGGCCCGTGTTTAACGGGAAGCCCCTGCGGTCCCCGGCGATGAGGAAGTTCATCCAGGGCCTCGTGCGGGACCAGATGGCCGTCGTGGAGCGGGAGCGCCAGGAGGCCGCCTGGGTGGAGCGGCAGTTGGCCACCGCGCCCCCGCTGACGGCCTACCAGTCGAAGATGCTCCGACGGGTCAAGACGGACCTGACGAAGGCCGCGCAGAGCCGTACGAAGGAGCCGGCCAGCAGGGTGGCCTGAGGCCTACGGTCAATCCTCGCCCAAGCCGAGGAGGTCGCGTTCGAAGTCGGCGTACTCCTTCCAGCCCAGGAGATCGACCACCTCCATCGCCAGGCTCCGCTCCCGGTACTTGCTGAAGACGGGGTCGAGTTCTGCGAGCTTCTCGAAGCACTCCACCAAACCTGCGTGAGGATCCTTCCCCTCCTCCCAGTGCATGGCCTGGTTCCGTCCGTGCCGGATGATCACCGATACGGAAACGTCGCCGATCTTCCGCACTTCGGGCCAGTTTCCGGGCGCGCCGTAGGCGGCAGACATGCCCTGCTTGGCGTACTGGAGAAGCGCTCCTGCCAGGGCAGAGGTGGAGAACGCCCGCGCGGCGAGCCGGGCACGGAAGTGGTCCGCTTCCGCAGACAGGTGGTGCCACTCCCTGTTCGGGGGAGTGTCGTGGTTCATCATCCAGTGCGTGATCAGAAGGTCGTCCGCGTCCTCCGAACTAAGCATGGCGAAGTTCGCGCGACGGCACACCTCCATCGCGCGAGCGGCGGCTACCTCGACCTTTCCTTCGAGTTCGCGGAGTTCTTCCCGTTCGTGCCAGAGGGTCGGCACGATGTGCTCGACGGCGTACTTGATCTCACGCAGGTAGTCGCTCATCGGTATCCGGGAAGAAGCGGTCATGCGCCGCACCCTACGATCTGATCGCCTTTGTCTGAAAGGGTCATGACGATGTCAGGGTCTCCTCGTATCTTCAGACCATGACCGTCACTGCCCGGCGGGAACTGGTAAGTCCAGCAACCCGCAACGCCTTCCGCTCACTCGCCACTGACCTGACCATCAAGATCGTGGCAGACCTGTGGGAGGATCACGGCTTCGCGCCGATCCCTCCGGAGGAGCTGAACTACCAGGACTCCGGGCAGCGGCGGACCACGTTCATGCTCTACGCGGAGGGCGTGGACTGGGCTGACCCATGCCACGTTCGGCGTGCCCTCCTGGTCTTCGAGGACTTCATCCGTACCTGTAAGAACCAGGGGTGGACGACGGATGCGTGGCTCGCGGACATCAAAGTCCGTCTGGATCGGGACGGGTTCGCTCTCGATGACGAGGGCCGCATCTCCTGGACCAATCCGCCCGTCCTCGTCCGGGACCTCAGCACCCTGAGCGACGCGTCCGGGATCGTGGTGGAGTTGGAGCGCATCCGGCGTGACCTGACGACCGACCCGCAAGGGGCCATCGGGGCCGCCAAGCAGCTCATCGAGGCGACGGCGAAGACGGCCCTCAGGGAGCTGAACATCGCCGTCGACAAGAACGCAGCGCTTCCTGCGCTGGTCAGCACGGTCCACAAGGCGCTGAAGCTCGATGCGGCCTCGGCACCCGAGGGCCCCGACGGCAGCAAGGCCGTCAAGAAGATTCTGTCCGGAGCGGTGAACATAGCCGTGGGCGTCGCCGAGCTGCGCAACCAGGGCTTCGGCAGCGGCCACGGGATGGCGAGTGCGCCGTCCGGCCTCGGTGTCCGTCATGCCCGCCTGACCGTCAATGCGGCAGTGACCTGGTGCGAGCTGATCCTCGACACGCTTGCCGACCCGGCAGCACCGTGGCGGAAGGCCACTATCTGACCTACCGCCAGAGCACCTCGACCCGGTCCGGGTTCCAGACGTTGAAGGGCCGGGTCGCGGGGTGGACGAGGATCTCCCGGATCAGGCCTCGGTAGACCGACTGCTTCCGGGGGACCGAGTAGTCCTCCCACTCCTTCCGCAGCTCAGCGGCGCTGATCTCGGTGAGGTTGCTCTTGACGCTGTACTGGGCGATCTCTCTGTGGGTGTCGGCCATGCGGACGTTGAGCTTGTCGATCGCGTCCTGGATCTCCCGGGCCGGGCGGTCGCCGTCCAGCAGCTCGTCCTCCAGTTCCGTCTTCCGTTTCTCCCAGCGGCTGAGCTTTTCCTCCAGAGCCGGCCGGGGGTCGTCGGGGTCTTCCGCGGTGGCCACCTCGACCTCCTCCAGCCGCTTGAAGAGGAGTTTCTCTACCAGCGGCTCCAGGTCGGGGATCTGGATCGTACGGCCGCCGCAGCCGCCACCCTCCTTCTTGCACGTATAGATGGGCATCTCCTTGTCCCCGCGCTGGCCCGTGCTCATCTTGTGGTGCTGCCGACCCTCCTCCTTGCAGGAGCACGGCTCGCCCACGACATGGGGAACCTTGCAGGTGCACCGCACCAGGCCGCTCAAGGGGTACTTCAGGGCGGTGCCGTCGCGCTCACCGAACTCCGCCTTGAACTCCTCGGAGCGCGTAGCGAGCAGGGCCCTCAGCGCGTTGCTCTTCTCCGGCGAGATGATCGCGGGCCAGACGGCTTTCCCCTTGATGACGCCCTTGTGTTCCTTGCGGCCCGAGATCCGGGCGGACATCAGCAGGGCCCGCATGGCCTGGTAGGTGAACTCGCCGCCGGTGGTGGTCTTCACCCCGTTCTCGTGGGCGTCGAGGACAAGGCTGTACAGCTTCTCGCCCTCCAAGGCCCTGTCCGCCCAGCGCTCGACCCACTTCGCCTCTTCCTCGTTCAGGATCTCCCCGAGGATCTTCCGGCGCGGACCCTCGCCGTCGTACAGCCGGGTGTAGCCGAAGGGCCGGTGGCCAGAGTTGTGGATCTTTCCCTCGGCGACGAGCTCCTGGACCTTGCGGAGGATGCGCTCCTGCTTGTGCTCCACCTCGTACTTGGCGATAGCGCCGAGCATGCGGGCCACGAGGCGACCAGTGGGAGTGCTCAGATCGAGGTCGCCCGCCTTGACGGTCGCGATCTCGGTCTTGTGCTCCTCCACGATGATGATCAGGTCCTCCAGCTCGGCGGGCTGGCGGTACAGACGGTCCGGGTGCCAGGACACGATGGCGTCGATGTGGCCGGACTTCACGTCCCCCAGCATCCGCAGGTAGTCCTTGCGCTTCTTCCGGCGATCAGCGGCCGTCACGTCGTTGTCGACGTACACCTCCACGACCTTCCAGCCGAGTGAGGCGGCGAGGAGACGGCAGTCGTCCTCCTGGCGCTTCACACCGAGGCCGCCGCCCTCGCGGTCATCAGAGATGCGGACGTAGATGCCGACGCGGCGAACTCGGTCTCTGGCGGAGGTCTTCATGCCGTGCAGGGTAGGCGAGTTGATGCGTGAAAAGGAACTTGTGGCACCATGGCTCGGCCTACCAGGACCCGCAGCTGCTGCGCCGCCTCAGCCCCCGCCTCGCCCTCATCTCCTGCGGCGCCGACAACCCGTACGGCCACCCCTCGCCCCGCACCATCGCATCCCTGCGCACCCAGGGAGCCGCCGTCCTCCGTACCGACACCGACGGCCCCATCGCGGTCACGGGCCCACGCCTGCGCGCCGTGATCGGACGACGCGCCGCCCACCGCAGACGGCGGCACGGGATCCGGCGCGGGATCCCCCCGCCGCGCGCGGCGCGGGGCCATGGGCGCAGGTCAACGAAGGCCGGGGCCGGGCCCGGTCGGCTGGGCCACTTCCCGGGCCAGGGAGAGGGCCTCGGCGACGGCCGTGGGGAGGTCGGCCACCGGGTAGAGGGCGTGCCGGATCGTCCGGTCCGCTCCGGCGACGACCAGGATCAGCCGTTTCAGCCGCAGTTGCTGCGCCGCGCGGAAGGCGGGGAGCCGGAGGGCGGCGGTGAGCCGCAGCTCGGTGTCGGACAGGAGGGGGAAGGGCACCTTCTCGGCGGTGGCGAAGGCGGCCTGTTCGTCCGGGCGTTGGGTGCTGACCCCGCACACCGCCACGCCCGCCTCGTGGAAGGACGCCCAGACGTCACGGAACAGCCGGTTCTCCAGCGTGCACCCGGCCGCGCCGGGGATGTCCGCCCAGCCGTCCGGGAGAGGGCAGGGGACACCGGTCGCCGGATAGGTGAACACCACCGTCGCGTCGGCGTGCGCCGCGACCACGTCACGGGCGGCGCCATCGGAGCCCGGGAGTACGAGGCCGGGCGGGACGGCTGTGCCGACCAGCTCCCGGACCCGGGCCGCCTCCGCGCTGCCGTCCTCGGCGGTCGCGGTCAGCGTGCCGTCCCCGAGCAGCCAGCGGTCGGCCCAGTCCTGCATGCCGATCAGCACGGGGCAGCACGGGGAGAAAGGCCCGGCCCCGCTCGGTCAGCTCATACGCGCACCGGACCGGCCGGTTCTGGTAGGGGCGGCGCTCCAGCACCGCGTGGTCCACCAGGTCGTGGAGGCGCTCGGACAGCACCTTGCGGGGCCGCCCGTCCACGTCGCGCCCAATCAGGGCAAGCTGCTCCAGTTGTTGGCCCGGATCCAAGGGGCGCGCACCGTGCTGGAGATCGGCACACTGGGCGGCTACAGCACCATCTGGCTGGCCAGGGCGCTGCCCGCCGACGGGCGGCTGATCTCGCTGGAGGCCGATCCGGGGTGCGCGGAGTCGCCGAGGCGCTGCCCGAGCGGTTCGGCGTCGCCGAGGAGCCCCTGCTGGTGCGGGACGCGCTGGCGGATGAGGACGACGCCGAGGACGCTCAGTGGCTGGTGGTGGTCGGGGATCCGGCCGGGGAGCCGGACCCGGCGGCGCTGGATGCGTTCGCGGACGAGTTCGGGGGCTTGCTGGAGGCCGAGTAGCGCCCCGGATCGGCCGTGGCTGTCGGTGGTCCGTGGGATGCTGGACCGCGATGGCCAGGAAGACGACGACCGACGACCCGCTCGCCCCCGTGACCCTTGCCGTGGGCCAGGAGGAGCTGCTGCTCGACCGCGCCGTGCAGCAGGTGGTGGCGGCCGCCCGAGCCGCCGACCCCGACACCGATGTGCGCGACCTCGCCCCCGACGCGCTGCAGCCCGGCACCCTCGCCGAGCTCACCAGCCCGTCGCTCTTCGCGGAGCGCAAGGTCGTGGTGGTGCGCAGCGCACAGGATCTGTCGGCCGACACGATCAAGGATGTGAAGGGCTATCTCGGCGCGCCCGCCGAGGAGATCACCCTGGTGCTGCTGCACGCCGGCGGCGCCAAGGGCAAGGGGCTGCTGGACGCCGCCCGTAAGGCCGGGGCGCGTGAGGTCGCGTGCCCGAAGATGACCAAGCCGGCCGACCGCCTCGCGTTCGTGCGGTCCGAGTTCCGCACCACCGGCCGGTCGGCGACACCGGAGGCGTGTCAGGCTCTGGTCGACGCCATCGGAAGCGATCTGCGCGAGCTGGCCAGCGCGGTTTCCCAGCTCACCGCCGATGTCGAGGACACCATCGACGAGGCCGTCGTGGCCCGGTACTACACGGGCCGGGCCGAGGCCTCCAGCTTCACCGTCGCCGACCGAGCGGTCGAGGGGCGCGCGGCCGAGGCGCTGGAGGCGCTGCGCTGGGCCGTGTCCACGGGGGTGGCCCCGGTGCTGATCACCAGCGCCCTGGCCCAGGGCGTCCGCGCCATCGGCAAGCTCGCCTCCGCCCCGCGCGGCGCCCGCCCCGGCGATCTGGCGCGCGAGCTCGGTATGCCGCCGTGGAAGATCGACCGGGTGCGGCAGCAGATGCGTGGCTGGTCGGCGGACGGGGTGGCGGTCGCGCTGCGCGCGGTCGCCGAGGCCGACGCGGGGGTCAAGGGCGGCGGAGACGATCCGGAGTACGCCTTGGAGAAGGCGGTCGTCGCGATCGCCCGTGCCGCCCGCGCGGGCCGTTGACAAGGCGCTCGCGGCCGAGCGCCGGGGCCGGGCCGGGGCAGGGAAGCCAGGGAATCCGGGACATCAGCCCTTCATCTTCCCCAGCGTCGCCTTCGCGCTGTCCTTGAGCACCTCGGTGGCCTCGTCGCTGGACTTGGCCGTGACGCTGGACGTGCTCCATGAGGAGCGGGCATGACCACCGTCGGGATCACTGCGGGCCACGTCCGGCACATGTTTGGACACACCGTGCGCGACGCTGCCACGGGCCGGGTCGGCGTGCTGATGGACGTCACGGGCTTCGTCGACGGCAGCCGGGCCTACCACCTTCCGCGGGTGACAGTGCGACTCGCGTTCCTCCGGCCGTTGAACGGCGGAGGAGAGTGGACCACCGCACCCGGCAACATCCTGTCGCCGACCGAGTCATGGGGGGACGAGTGAAGACACTCATGACCGGGCTGCGCTGGGTCGTCGGCGCGTCCCTCCACCTGAGCGTGTACGCCCTGTGCGCGCTGGTCATCACCATGGCAGCTACCGGGAAGCTTGGAGACCCGCGTAGCCCCCACAACGGCCCCGTCCGTGCGTCGTCCCCCGCGGCGCGTGGGCGGGGCTTCGCTGTGCGTGGACGAGGGGCGTTACACAGTGAAGCGCCCCCGGCGAACCAGGGGCGCTAACGCAATGTGGCGAACAGTTGCGATACATGATCACTAGCGTCGCACGTGTGTAGCACTTCGCCGCGAAAGGCGACGCAGGCCGCGTGCGGCGCGGTGCCGCAGTCGAAACTGTCGGCTGCCGGTCGGAGCGGGTGAGAGGGACCGCTGGGCCCGGACCGGCGGGGTGGGGCGGGTACGCCCCGGAGCATCAGCCCTGAAGGATCAGCCCTGCAGGCAGCCCTTGGGGCTCAGCCCTGAAGGGTCAGCCCTTGAGGGTGGCGAGCTTCTGGGCGAGCGCCGACTTCTTGTTGGCGGCGTTGTTCTTGTGCAGAACGCCCTTGCTGACGGCCTTGTCGAGCTTGCGCGCGGCGACACGGGCGGCGGCGGTGGCCTTCTCGGCCTCACCGGCGGCCACGGCCTCGCGAGCCCGGCGGATCGCCGTCTTCAGCTCGGACTTCACGGCCTTGTTGCGCAGCCGTGCCTTCTCGTTCGTCTTGTTGCGCTTGATCTGGGACTTGATGTTCGCCACGTAAAGAGCCTTCGCAGGTTCGTCGGGTTTCGCTTCGATTCGTTGTGCGTCCGTGTCCGCGCCAGAGGGGCACGAGACACAGTGGGCCAGATTACCAGCAGGGTCCATGGCGTCCCAAACCCGGAAGAGGTCGCCAGTCATGGGACCATGGACGGGACCGACACCCCTGACAACACCGAGTCCCGCCTAGACACAGGACCCTGCGTGCCCGCGACCCCTACCAATGTGCCGGAGCCGAGCCGTACCGACCCGGCTCTTATCCGTAACTTCTGCATCATCGCGCACATCGACCACGGCAAGTCGACGCTCGCCGACCGCATGCTCCAGCTGACCGGCGTGGTCGACCAGCGGCAGATGCGCGCGCAGTATCTCGACCGCATGGACATCGAGCGCGAGCGCGGTATCACGATCAAGTCCCAGGCGGTCCGGCTGCCCTGGGCGCCCACGACGGAAGAGGGCGGCCCGGAGGCGGCCACCCATATCCTCAACATGATCGATACCCCCGGCCACGTGGACTTCACCTACGAGGTCTCGCGCTCCCTTGCGGCCTGCGAGGGCTGCATTCTGCTGGTCGACGCGGCCCAGGGCATCGAGGCCCAGACCCTCGCCAACCTCTATCTGGCGATGGAGAACGACCTCACGATCATCCCGGTCCTCAACAAGATCGATCTCCCGGCCGCCCAGCCCGAGAAGTTCGCCGCCGAGCTGGCCCACCTCATCGGCTGCGACCCCTCCGATGTGCTCAAGGTCTCCGCGAAGACCGGCGAGGGCGTGGCCGAGCTGCTGGACGAGGTCGTCAAGCTGGTTCCGGCCCCGGTGGGCGTCAAGGACGCCCCCGCCCGCGCGATGATCTTCGACTCCGTGTATGACGCGTACCGGGGCGTCGTCACGTACGTCAAGGTCGTGGACGGCACGCTGGGCAAGCGCGAGCGCATCAAGATGATGTCCACCGGCGCCGCCCATGAGCTGCTGGAGATCGGCACCAACTCGCCCGAGATGACCCCCGCCGACGGTCTGTCCGTCGGCGAGGTGGGCTATCTGATCACGGGTGTGAAGGATGTCCGCCAGTCCAAGGTCGGCGACACGATCACCCAGTTCACCAAGGGCGCGCAGGAGGCGCTGGGCGGCTACAAGGACCCGAAGCCGATGGTGTTCTCGGGTCTGTATCCGCTGGACGGCTCGGACTACCCGGAGCTGCGCGAGGCCCTGGACAAGCTCCAGCTCAACGACGCCGCGCTGGTCTACGAACCGGAGACCTCGGCCGCCCTCGGCTTCGGCTTCCGGGTCGGCTTCCTCGGGCTGCTGCATCTGGAGGTCATCCGTGAGCGCCTGGAGCGCGAATTCGGTCTCGACCTGATCGCCACCGCGCCCAATGTGGTCTACCGGGTGGAGATGGAGGACGGCAGCGAGCACACGGTGACCAACCCCAGCGAGTTCCCGGTGGGCAAGATCGCCACGGTGCACGAGCCGGTCGTCCGGGCCACGATCCTCGCCCCGAGCGAGTTCATCGGCGCGATCATGGAGCTGTGCCAGACCCGGCGCGGGGTGCTGCTCGGCATGGACTACCTCTCCGAGGAGCGTGTCGAGATCCGCTACACCCTGCCGCTCGCCGAGGTCGTCTTCGACTTCTTCGACCAGCTGAAGTCCAAGACCCGCGGCTATGCCTCGCTCGACTACGAGCCCACCGGTGAGCAGATCTCCGACCTGGTCAAGGTCGACATCCTGCTGCACGGGGACAAGGTCGACGCCTTCTCCGCGATCACCCACAAGGACAAGGCGTACGCGTACGGCGTCCGGCTGGTCGCCAAGCTGCGCGAGCTCATCCCGCGGCAGAACTTCGAGGTGCCGATCCAGGCGGCGATCGGCTCCCGCGTCATCGCCCGTGAGACGGTCCGTGCCATCCGTAAGGACGTCCTCGCCAAGTGTTACGGCGGTGACATCTCCCGTAAGCGGAAGCTGCTGGAGAAGCAGAAGGAAGGCAAGAAGCGGATGAAGATGGTCGGCAGCGTGGAGGTGCCGCAGGAGGCCTTCATCGCGGTGCTGTCCTCCGACGACGGCGGCGGTGACGCCAAGGCGAAGAAGTAGCGCCGCGGCAGAGCAGGGAAGCGTGTGGTCAACGGGCCTGGCGGGATTTATGCGCCGGGCCCGTTGTCATGGGGTGCATGAGGCGAGGAACCCGCTGCCGTTGTTTGAACAACGTGACCTGGACCCCCTTACGCGGTAAGGATTCGGCCCTTACCCTGATCACCACTCGAAGGTTACTCGTGAGTCACCAAGCAATGATGCGGGCCCCGGAGGATGCCGTGAGCGACACCCAGAATCTCCTCGAGAACCGGCCGCCGTCCCTGGCGACGCACTTCCTCCAGCGCGTCGAGGCGACGCCGGACGGGGAGGCGTATCGCTATCCGGTGCCGGTCGCCTCGGGCGCGGGCGGCGACGAATGGCGCCCCCTGACCTGGCGCGAAAGCGCGGATCGAGTCTTCGCCATCGCCGCCGGTCTGATCGGTCTGGGAGTCCGCCCCGAGGAGCGGGTGGCGCTGGCCTCCTCGACCCGCGTCGAGTGGATCCTGAGCGACCTCGGCGTGCTGTGCGCGGGCGCGGCGACCAGCACGGTCTACCCGAGCACCAACGTCGAGGAGACAGCCTTCATCCTCTCCGACTCCGGCAGCCGGGTGCTGATCGCCGAGGACGCGGCACAGGTCGCCAAGGTGCGGGCGAAGCGCGATGAGCTCCCCGACCTCGCCCATGTCGTGGTGATCAAGGCCGAGGACGCGCTTCCCGCCGAGGGCGACCCGGAGGGCTGGGTGCTCTCGCTCGCCGAGCTGGAGAAGCGCGGTACCGCCTATCTGGAGCAGCACCCGGACGCCGTACGGGAGCGTACGGACGCGCTGCGCGCCGACCAGCTGGCGACGCTCATCTACACCTCCGGGACCACCGGGCGCCCCAAGGGCGTACGGCTGTCGCACGACTCCTGGTCGTACATGGCCATCGTGATCGGCACTCAGGAAGGACTGCTCTACCCGGACGATATGCAGTACCTGTGGCTGCCGCTCGCGCACGTCTTCGGCAAGGTGCTGACGGCGGGGCAGATCTATGTGGGGCACACGACGGCGGTCGACGGCCGGGTCGACAAGATCATCGAGAATCTCCCGGTGGTCCGGCCGACCTATATGTGCGCCGTGCCGCGGATCTTCGAGAAGGTCTACAACGGAGTGGCGCAGAAGGCGCGCGAGGGCGGCGCGGCCAAGTACAAGATCTTCCAGTGGGCCGCCGGGATCGCCCGCGACTACGCCAAGGCCTCCCAGGACAACTTCCGCCGCACCGGCACCGCGTCCGTCCCCTTCGCCCTCAAGGTCCAGCACGCGCTGGCCGACAAGCTCGTCTACACCAAGCTGCGCGAGGCGTTCGGCGGCCGGCTGCGGGCCGCGGTGTCCGGGTCCGCCGCGCTCGCGCCCGAGATCGGCTACTTCTTCGCGGGCGCCGGTATCAACATCCTGGAGGGCTACGGCCTGACGGAGTCCAGCGCCGCCAGCTTCCTCAACCCGGTGGACTACCGCACGGGCACGGTGGGCAAGGCGTTCCCCGGTCTGGAGGTGCGGTTCGCCGAGGACGGCGAGGTGCTGCTGCGCGGCCCCGGCATCATGCAGGGCTACCACGGGCTGCCGGAGCTGACCGCGCAGGTGCTGGAGTCCGACGGCTGGTTCCACACCGGTGACATCGGCGAGATCTCGCCCGACGGCTATCTCCGCATCACCGACCGCAAGAAGGACCTGATCAAGACCTCGGGCGGAAAGTACGTCGCCCCGGCCGAGGTCGAGGGCCAGTTCAAGGCCGTGTGCCCGTTCGTCTCCAACATCCTGGTGCACGGCGCGGACCGTAACTACTGCAGCGCGCTGATCGCCCTCGACGAGCCGGCGATCATGGGCTGGGCGAACGAGCACGGTCTCGCGGGGAAGTCCTATGCGGACGTCGTGGCCACCGACGAGGTGCGGGAGCTGGTCGAGGGTTATGTGAAGCGCCTCAACGAGGGGCTCCAGCGCTGGCAGACCATCAAGAAGTTCCGGCTGCTGCCGCGCGATCTGGACGTCGAGCACGGCGAGTTGACACCCAGCCTGAAGCTCAAGCGACCGGTGGTCGAGCGCGAGTACAAGGATCTGCTGGAGGACATGTACGCCGGTACGAGGGAGGTTTGACGACGGATCCGAGGTCCCCCGGCGCACCAAGCGTATGAATTTTCAACTCTTCGCGGCTCACTTCCGTAACTCGGTGCGTATGAGGGCGCTCCGTCTGTCACTCTGTCCGTGCCGGATATCGATACGGCACTATGACGGAGCTTCTCAGGAGCCGCACAGTGGGGACGTCATCTTCCGCCACGTCTGGTGGTTCGGTTGAGGATGGTGGGGTGGTTCTGCCGGTCGGGGGCGGCGGTGTCGGTCCCGTACGGACCAGCGCGTCCGCGCGCGTCAGTCTGCCCGGCAATCCGCTCGCGGCCTCCGCCGCGCGCCGGTTCGTCCGCGCCGCCCTCGCCGACTGGGCCGTACGCCATGTCCCGGCCGCCGACCGGGTCACCGACCGGGCCGTGGACGAGGCCGTACTGCTGGTGAGCGAACTGGTCACCAACGCGGTGGTGCACGCCGGCACCGCCGTGGAGGTGAGCTGCGCGCTGGATGTGCCCGGCCATGGGGGCGAACCGCCCTCCCTCGTCGTGGAGGTGACCGACCACCACCCCACCCGGGTGCTGCGCGGTGAGCCGCCGGACGCGGAGGAGGGGCCGGAGTTCGCCGGTGGCCATGGGCTGCGTCTTGTGGCCGAGATAGCCGAGTCGTGGGGGATCACGTATCGGCGGGCGAGCAAGACGGTGTGGTTTCAGGTGTCGGTCGCCGGGGCCGGAGCCGGTGGCGGTGCTGGTGCCGAGGCCGAGGCCGGTGCCGGTGTCGGCGTCGGCCAGGCTGAGGGCGGCTTTGAGCAGGGCCTTGAGCAGGGCGCGCGGCATGATCGTGGCGGCGCCGTCGGGATCATCGCCCCCGCGCCCCGGCGGGTGCCCGCCCGCCGCGACCCCGAGTGGATGCGGTACGGAGCGCTCTCCTTCCTCGCCGAGGCGTCCGACCTGCTGGCCGGGCAGCTCGACGAGGACATGGTGACCTCGCTCGCCGGGCAGCTGCTGGTGCCCCGGCTCGCCGACTGGTGCGCGGTGTGGGTCGACGGCGTGAGCGGGCCGCCGCGGCTCGCCCGGGTCTGGCACGCGAGCGAGAGCCGCACGGAGGGGCTGCGGCGGGTGCTGGAGAAGGAGCCGCCCCATGTGCCCGCCACGGCGCACGGCGGCGCCGTGGAGTGGCCCTGGCCGGCCGACCCCGCCGCGTACGGGCCCGGGGGCGCGGCCCTCGCCTGCCGGCTGATCGCGGGCGGCCGCGCCCTCGGCACGCTGCTGCTGGGGCGGGCCGGGCTGGTGCGAATGCCCGCCGAAGTGACCAGCCTGATCGAGGACTTCGCCCGCCGCGTCGCCCTCGCCCTCGCCGCCGCCCGCCGCTACACCCGGCAGGCGGACATCAGCCGGGTACTCCAGCGCGGGCTGCTGCCGGCCGGTATCGCCCCGATCCCCGGCGTCGAGTCGGCCGTCGTGTACGAGCCGACCGGTGACATCTCGGCCGGGGGCGACTTCTACGATGTCTTCCCGGCGGGGGACGGGCGCTGGTGCTTTGTGCTGGGCGATGTGTGCGGGAACGGCCCGGAGGCGGCCGTGGTGACCGGGCTCGTACGGCCCTGGCTGCGGCTCCTGGCGCGTGAGGGGTACGGCGTGGGCGAGGTGCTCGACCGGCTGAACCGGCTGCTGGGGGAGGAGGCCGTGGGGGAGGCGGTGGTGGCCGCCGCGGGCGGGGGCGTGAATCTGGGGGCGGGGTTGCCGCCGGGGGGTGGGGTGGCGCGGTTCTTATCGCTCCTGTACGGGGAGTTGGAGCCGTTGGACGACGGTGGTGGTGCGAATGGGGGGGTTCGGTGCACCTTGGCGAGTGCGGGACATCCCTTACCGCTGGTGCTCGGGCCGGACGGGGCTGTGCGGACGGTCGCCGCCCCGCAGATCCTGATGGGCGTGGTGGACGAGGTTTCGTACGAGAGTGAAACGTTCGATCTGGTGCCCGGTGAGACGCTGCTGTGCGTGACGGACGGGGTGACGGAGCACAGATCGGGGAACCGGCAGTTCGACGACGAGGAGGGGCTGGCGGCGGTGCTCGGTCAGTGCGCCGGGCTGACGGCGCGGGACGTGGCGGAGCGGGTGCGGCGGGCGGTGCATGAGTTTGCGGCGGAGCCGCCGGATGATGATTTGGCGATGTTGGTGCTGAGGGCGGTGTAGCGGGGTCGCGGGCGGGTTGTGGGAGCGGCTCCGCCCCTGCCGAGCGTCTCCAGGAGCCTGTCCGGTGGCCCGGCCCCGCCTCCCCGTGCGCCGGCGTCCTGGCCTGGTCACCTGTGCGGTCGGGGGTTCGCCCGAAATCCAGCCCCCCATCCTTCCTGCGCGCTCCCGGCCCCGGGTGGCCCGGTCGCCTGTTGGCGGTCGCCCCGAAAACCAGCCCGTCCTGCGCTTGAGGAGACGCCCGGAGGGCCGTGCCGGGGGCCAGGGCCGAGGCCCGGCACTCAGCCCCCTCCGGCCACCCAGCCCGTCCGGCGTTTGAGGAGCGGGATCCGGGGCGGAGCCCCAGTGGGGGTCCGGGGGCCGGAGCCCCCGAAACCGGGTCCGGGGGCGGCGCCCCGATGGGGGGCGAGGGGGCGGAGCCCCGTCGTTTCGGGAAGGGGCGGGGTGGGGGCTCCGCCCGCCGCAGGCGCCCACCACCCGCACCGGGACCCGGGGAGTGTGGGGATGGCGGACAATGGGGTCATGCCTTCCGTATTGCCCGATGGTGAGCCCATGCCCGAAGACGGCGCGCTGCCCGCAAGCGCGCTCGACGGGGCGGCGGACCGGCCGCTGGGGTTCTATCTGCACGTGCCCTACTGCGCCACCCGCTGCGGGTACTGCGACTTCAACACGTACACCGCCAGTGAGCTGCGCGGCTCCGGCGGGGTGCTCGCCTCGCGGGACAACTACGCCGAGCTGGTCGTGGAGGAGATACGGCTGGCGCGGAAGGTGCTCGGGGACGACCGGAGGCCCGTGGAGACCGTGTTCGTCGGGGGCGGGACGCCGACCTTGCTCGCGGCGGGGGATCTGGGCCGGATGCTGGGGGCGATCCGGGAGGAGTTCGGGCTCGCGGAGGGGGCCGAGGTCACGACCGAGGCCAATCCTGAGTCGGTGGATCCGCGGTATCTGGCCGAGCTGAGGGAGGCGGGGTTCAACCGGGTCTCGTTCGGGATGCAGAGCGCCCGGCAGCATGTGCTGCGGGTGCTGGACCGTACGCATACGCCGGGGCGGCCGGAGGCGTGTGTGGCGGAGGCGCGGGCCGCGGGGTTCGATCATGTCAACTTGGATCTCATCTACGGGACGCCGGGCGAGAGCGACGCGGACTGGCGGGCCTCGCTGGAGGCGGCGCTGGGGGCGGGGCCGGACCATGTGTCGGCGTATGCGCTGATCGTCGAGGAGGGCACCCAGCTGGCGCGGCGGATCCGGCGGGGGGAGGTGCCGATGACCGATGACGATGTGCATGCGGACCGGTATCTGATCGCCGAGGAGATGCTGTCGGCGGCGGGGTTCGAGTGGTACGAAGTCTCCAACTGGGCGACGTCGGCCCAGGGCCGGTGCCGCCATAACGAGCTGTACTGGCGCGGCGCCGACTGGTGGGGCGCCGGACCCGGCGCGCACAGCCATGTGGGCGGCGTGCGGTGGTGGAACGTGAAGCACCCCGGGGCGTACGCGCAGGCGCTGAGCGAGGGCCGGTCGCCCGGGGCGGGCCGGGAGGTGCTGGCCGACGAGGAGCGTCGGGTGGAGCGGATTCTGCTGGAGCTGCGGCTGGCCGAGGGGTGCCCGCTGGCGCTGCTGCGCCCGGCCGGGGCGCGGGCCGCGGCGCGGGCGCTGGAGGACGGGCTGCTGGAGCCGGAGCCGTACGAGAAGGGGCGGGCGGTGCTCACGCTGCGGGGGCGGCTGCTGGCGGACGCCGTGGTCAGGGATCTGGTCGACTAGGGCCCCTGGACCGTCACGAAGTCGATCAGGTGCTCCACCCGCCCCAGCAGCTCCGGCTGGAGGTCCTTGTAGGTGTGGACCGAGGAGAGGATCCGCTGCCAGGCGGCGCCGGTGTTCTCGGGCCAGCCCAGGGCGCGGCAGACGCCCTTTTTCCAGTCCTGGCCGTGCGGCACGGTCGGCCAGGACTGGATGCCGACCGAGGACGGCTTCACGGCCTCCCAGACGTCGATGTAGGGGTGGCCGACGATCAGGACGTTCTCGTCGGTGACCTGTGCGGCGATACGGGACTCCTTGGAGCCGGTCACCAGATGGTCGACCAGGACGCCGAGCCGGGCGTCCGGGCCGGGGGAGAAGTCACGGACGATGGCGGGGAGGTCGTCGACGCCCTCCAGGTATTCCACGACGACGCCCTCGATCCGCAGATCGTCGCCCCAGACCCGCTCCACCAGCTCCGCGTCATGGCGCCCCTCGACGTAGATGCGCCCCGCGCGGGCGACCCTCGCGCGCGCTCCCGGGACGGCGATCGAGCCGGAGGCCGTGCGCCGGGGCGTGCTGGGGGCCGCCGTGCGCGGGCGTACAAGGGTGACGACGCGTCCCTCCAGGAGGAAGCCCCGGGGCTCCATGGGGAACACGCGGTGCTTGCCGAAGCGGTCCTCGAGGGTGACGGAGGGCCCCTGGGCGGTCTTCTCGCAGCGGATCACCGCACCGCAGAACCCGGTGGTGACCTCCTCGACGACGAGGTCCGGGTCGGCGGGGACCTCGGGGGCCGGCTGCTGCCGCTTCCAGGGCGGGGTCAGGTCCGGGTCGTACTGTCGCATCCGGATGACGATAGCGCGGGGTGTCAGTGAGACACGCCGAAGCGGGCGGCCAGTTCGTCGCGTTGGGCGCGGACGAACGCGGCGTCCACGACGGCGCCGTGGCCCGGGACGTACAGCGCGTCCTCGCCGCCGAGGGCGAGCAGCCGGTCGAGGGCGGCGGGCCAGTGGGTGGGGATCGCATCGTGCCCCGCCTGGGGCGGGCCCGACTCCTCGACCAGGTCGCCGCAGAAGACCACCTCGGGCCGGCCCGGGACCAGGACGGCCAGGTCATAGGCGGTATGGCCGGGGCCCACGTTCGCCAGGAGGACGGGGCGGCCGCCCAGGTCGAGGGTGAGCTCGCCGGAGACCCCATGGTGGGGGAGTACGAGGTGATCAGCGGCCTCGGTGGCGGCGTCCCGGTCCACGCCCTGCCGGATGGCGCTGTCGCGCAGCGGCTCCCTGTCGCGGCGCAGCAGCTCGTCGAGCCCGGCGGCCCCGTACACCTCGCAGCCCGCGAAGGCGGCGGTGCCGAGGACGTGGTCGAAATGCGGATGGGTCAGCGCGATGCGGGTGGGGCGGCGGCCGGAGAGCCGGGTGATCTGGCGACGGATCTCGGCGCCGTCGCGCAGCGTCGCGCCGGTGTCCACGACGAGGACGTCGGTCTCGCCGACGATCACGCCGGTCGTCTCGTCCCAGCCCGGCATCCGGCGGCGGGCGACACCGGGTGCGAGCTGTTCCCAGCCCGCCTCTTCCCAATACGTCTCCATACCGAGACGCTAGCTCTCGGGGCGATAGCGTGGCGGGTCGGGCAGGAGCCGCCACACGGCGGCTCTTGCCCATGCCACCGGCCCCCGCCGTACACTGGCTAGGGGGTTCTGGCACTCGTGACCTTTGAGTGCCAGGGGGACGACCTGATGAGACCGCTGGACTGGAGGTGCGCGGGGTGCTCAGCGAACGCAGGCTCGAAGTGCTGCGTGCCATTGTCCAGGACTATGTCGGGACGGAGGAGCCGGTCGGCTCCAAGGCGCTCACCGAGCGGCACCGGCTGGGGGTCTCCCCGGCCACGGTGCGTAACGACATGGCCGCGCTGGAGGACGAGGGCTTCATCGCCCAGCCGCATACGAGCGCCGGGCGGATCCCCACGGACAAGGGCTACCGGCTCTTCGTGGACAAGCTGGCCGGAGTGAAGCCGCTGTCCACTCCGGAGCGCCGGGCCATTCAGAATTTCCTGGACGGCGCCGTCGACCTCGACGATGTGGTGGGGCGCACGGTCCGGCTGCTGGCGCAGCTGACCCGGCAGGTCGCGGTGGTGCAGTACCCGTCGCTGACGCGTTCGACGGTGCGCCATGTGGAGCTGCTGCCGCTGGCCACGGCCCGGGTGATGCTGGTGCTGATCACCGACACCGGGCGGGTCGAGCAGCGCATGGTGGACTGCCCGACTCCGGTGAGCGAGGAGTCGCTCGCGGATCTGCGGGCCCGGCTCAACAGCCGGGTCGTGGGGCGGCGGTTCGCGGATGTGCCGCAGTTGGTGCAGGATCTTCCGGAGTCCTTCGAACAGGAGGACCGGGGGACGGTCTCGACCGTACTGGCGACCTTGCTCGAGACGCTTGTCGAGGAGACCGAGGAGCGGCTGATGATCGGCGGCACCGCGAACCTCACGCGTTTCGTGCATGATTTCCCCCTGACGATCCGGCCCGTTCTGGAGGCACTTGAGGAGCAGGTCGTCCTTCTCAAGCTGCTCGGTGAGGCCAAGGACTCGGGTATGACCGTGCGAATCGGGCATGAGAATGTTCACGAGGGGCTCACCGCCACCTCGGTCGTCGCGGTCGGCTACGGTTCGGGCGACGAGGCGGTCGCCAAACTCGGCGTGGTCGGACCGACCCGCATGGACTACCCCGGAACGATGGGAGCGGTACGCGCAGTGGCACGTTACGTCGGACAGATCCTGGCGGAGTCGTAAGTGGCGACGGACTACTACGCAGTCCTGGGCGTGCGGCGTGATGCCTCGCAGGACGAGATCAAGAAGGCATTCCGCCGGCTCGCACGCGAGCTGCACCCGGATGTGAACCCGGACCCGAAGACCCAGGAGCGGTTCAAGGAGATCAACGCCGCTTACGAGGTCTTGTCGGACCCGCAGAAGAAGCAGGTCTACGACCTGGGCGGGGACCCGATGTCGGGCGCGGCCGGAGGCGGCGGGGCCGGTGGCTTCGGCGCGGGCTTCGGCAACTTCTCCGACATCATGGACGCCTTCTTCGGCACCGCGTCGCAGCGCGGCCCGCGGTCCAGGACCCGGCGCGGCCAGGACGCGATGATCCGTCTCGATGTGGAGCTCAGCGAGGCCGCGTTCGGGACGACGAAGGACATCCAGGTCGACACCGCCGTCGTCTGCACCACGTGCAGCGGCGAGGGCGCGGCGCCGGGCACCTCGGCGCAGACCTGCGACATGTGCCGTGGCCGCGGTGAGGTCTCGCAGGTGACGCGGTCCTTCCTGGGCCAGGTCATGACCTCGCGGCCGTGTCCGCAGTGCCAGGGCTTCGGCACCGTGGTGCCGACCCCGTGCCCGGAGTGCGCGGGCGACGGGCGGATCCGTTCGCGGCGCACGCTGACGGTGAAGATCCCGGCCGGTGTGGACAACGGCACCCGGATCCAGCTGGCGGGCGAGGGCGAGGTCGGCCCGGGTGGCGGCCCGGCGGGCGACCTGTATGTGGAGATCCACGAGGTGCCGCACGCGGTCTTCCAGCGGCGCGGCGACGATATGCACTGCACGGTGACCATCCCGATGACGGCGGCGGCGCTGGGCACCAAGGTGCCGCTGGAGACGCTGGACGGGCTGGAGGAGGTCGACATCCGGCCCGGCACCCAGTCCGGCCAGTCGATCCCGCTGCACCAGCGGGGCGTCACCCATCTGCGCGGCGGCGGCCGAGGCGATCTGATCGTGCATGTCGAGGTGATGACCCCGACCAAGCTCGACCCGGAGCAGGAGGAGCTGCTGCGGCGGCTGTCCAAGCTGCGCGGCGAGGAGCGCCCGATAGGGGAATTCAAGCCGGGGCAGCAGGGGCTGTTCTCGCGCCTCAAGGACGCGTTCAACGGTCGGTAGGCGCCCGGCCGGGGACGCGTGCAACGGACGGTGATCCGGTGATGGGCCGGTGCGGAGGGCATGGCACGATGTGGCCATGTCCACCGCACTGACCGATCTCTTTCGGTATCCGATCGTGCAGGCGCCGATGGCGGGCGGAGCCTCCTGCCCGCAGCTCGCCGCCACCGTCTCCCAGGCCGGCGGCCTCGGATTTCTCGCCGCCGGCTACAAGACGCCGGAGGCGATGTACGAAGAGATCAAACAGCTGCGGGGGCTGACGGACCGGCCCTTCGGCGTCAATCTGTTCATGCCGCAGCCGACCACCGCCGACCCGGCCGCCATCGAGGTCTACAGCGAGCAGCTCGCGGGCGAGGCGGCCTGGTACGAGACCTCGCTCGGCGACCCCGGTTCGGGGTCCGACGACGCGTACGACGCCAAGCTCGCCATCCTCCTCGACGACCCGGTGCCGGTCGTCTCGTTCACCTTCGGCTGCCCCACCCGCCCCGTTCTCGACGCCCTCGCCAGGGTCGGCACCCGTACGGTCGTCACCGTGACCTCGCCGGTCGAGGCGCAGACCGCCCAGTGGGCGGGCGCCGACGCCGTGTGCGTCCAGGGCGTGGAGGCCGGCGGCCACCAGGGCAGCTACCGGAACGATCCGGCCGCCGTCGGTATGGGCGCCGGGCTCGGTCTGCTGTCGCTGATCACGCTGGTCCGTGAGTACGTGCAGATCCCGGTCATCGCGGCGGGCGGGCTGATGCGCGGGTCGCAGATCGCGGCGGCGCTGGCGGCGGGCGCGTGCGCGGCCCAGTTGGGGACCGCGTTCCTGGTCTGCCCCGAGTCGGGGGCCAACCCGCTGCACAAGCGGGCCATGACCGACCCGCTGTTCGGCCGGACCGAGCTGACCCGCGCCTTCTCCGGTCGGCCGGCCCGGGGCCTGGTCAACCGCTTCATGCGCGAGCACGGCCCGTACGCCCCCGCCGCCTACCCCCAGCTGCACCACCTCACCTCCGGGCTGCGCAAGGCCGCGGCCAAGGCGGGCGATCCGCAGGGCATGGCGCTGTGGGCCGGGCAGGGGCACCGGCTGGCGCGAGAGCTGCCCGCCGGGCGTCTGGTGGAGACGCTGGCCGTCGAACTGGACGCGGCGCGGGCCGCGTTGAACCTCCTGCCCCAGCGCGGTGCGGTGTCATGACCGCCCCCGTGTTCCTGGCCGACTCCCTGGCGGGGGCGGCCGCGGGGGCCCGGATCGCGCTGGACGGGCCGGAGGGGCGGCACGCCGTGTCCGTACGGCGGCTGCGCGTCGGTGAGCCCGTCGTCCTGACGGACGGCCACGGCACGGGCGTGTACGGCGCCGTGGCGGCCGTCGAGGGCAAGGACCGGCTGCTGGTCGAGGTGGCCGAGGTGCGCCGGGAGGCGGCGCCGAACCCGCGGATCACCGTCGTCCAGGCGCTGCCGAAGGGCGACCGCGGCGAGGTGGCCGTGGAGACCATGACGGAGACGGGCGTCGACGCCGTCGTGCCGTGGGCGGCGGCGCGCTGTATCACCCAGTGGAAGGGCGAGCGCGGGCTGAAGGCGCTCGGCAAGTGGCGGGCGACCGCCCGCGAGGCGGGCAAGCAGTCCCGCCGGCTGACCTTCCCGGAGGTCACGGACGCGATGACGACCAAACAGGTTGCCCGACTTCTCGCCGAAGCCTCTTTCGCGGCCGTTCTGCACGAGGAGGGCAGCGAGCCCCTCGCGACGGCCCAACTGCCGCACGAGGGTGAGATCGTGCTGGTCGTGGGGCCGGAAGGGGGAGTGTCCCCGGAGGAGTTGGCGGCCTTCGCCGAGTCCGGCGCGCGGCCG
This sequence comes from Streptomyces sp. NPDC005393, assembly GCF_040606675.1. NCBI lineage: Bacteria > Bacillati > Actinomycetota > Actinomycetes > Kitasatosporales > Streptomycetaceae > Streptomyces > Streptomyces sp. NPDC005393. The sequence goes on from NZ_JBEXFG010000004.1 coordinate 199,136, forward strand.
TACCGGCTGGGCCCGAGCGTGCTGCGCACCTCCACGGCCGGAACGGCCGCCGCCGCGCTGCTCCTGGGGCGTACGGGGCGCTGGAGCTGAGCGGCCACCGTGGCCGACGATGGTCTTCCGGTTCGTCTCCCCCGGTGGGAACCTGTCCTCTATGGGGGTATTGAGGCGAGTCAGGTACAAGCGGGCACTTCCGGCCGTCGCGGCGGCGGTCACGGCGGTCGTCGCGGTGACGGGGTGTGATCCGAAGGACGGCGGGATGAGCTCCGTCGGTGTCGCGGTCACCACGGACAAGGTCGCCTCGCGCGCCCTGGAGAAGGGCGGCATCGAGGTCCGCTGGATGACCTGCAACGCGGACCTGAAGGGCGGCCGGACGGCCGGTGCTTCGGCCTCGCAAGGTACGGCCCGTGAGACGAACGCGTCGGTGGACTGCCGGGGCAAGACCGAGAACGACAAGGACATCAGGGTCACCGGCAAGGTCACCTATGTGTGGCAGAACCACTGCGTACGGGGCGACCTGACGGCCGAGGTTGAGGGCCACCGGGTCTTCGAGGCCAACGTGATCGGGGACTGCGACGGCGGCCGGGAGACCAAGAACCCCAGGCCGACCCGCACCCACCCCTGGGACCACCGGACCACGGCCGGGAGCGACAAGGGCAAATAGCCTTCGCACAAGCTGGGTTCATGCCCGACGAGTCACCGCTGATCCACAGCCTGCGCGCGGCCGTCGCCGCCGCCCCCGACGACATACCCTGCGACTGCACCTGGCGGGGCTGCTGCTGGACGGCGGGCACGGGCAGAACGCGATCGCCGAAGCGGCGGCGGCCCTGCAGCGCGACCCGGGGAACGCCGAGGCGCGGGCGCTGATGGCCCGCGCCGTCGGGGCGCCGGCGCCGCCCACCGAAACCGGTTCGCGGCCGGGCTTCGACTGGAAGACCGCCGAGGAGGAAGTCACCGGCCTCGTGCCGCCCCGCTTCGTGCCGGCGCAGCCGGCGGATCCGGCGGAGGCCGAGCCCTCGACTTGGAGGACCGTGACGCCCGCTACAACCTGGAGGTCATGAGCTGGGCGACCATGACGAAGGCCCGCTGGCTGGCGTTCCTGACGCTCTTCCTCGGGCTGATCGCGGCGGCGGCCACGGCGGAAACCGAGGTAGGGATGCCGGGCGAAATCACCTGGCGGCCGGCGGGGCTCGTGGTCATCGCCGCCCTCTGGGCGCTCTGGGTCCGGCGGTTGCCGCGGCGGGTGCCCGAGCGGCTGCGTGCCCCGCTCCTCCTGCTCGCCCGCCGCTGCCGCCCGGTGGTGGCGATGGGCTGCGCCGTGGCGCTGGTGGCCTTCGCCGGCGTGCTCCTGGCTGTCGTGCCGTGGCCGAGTACCGGCTACTTCGGGGTGCTCTTCGTCCCCACCCTCTGGCTGATGATCATCGTCTCCTGGATCAGCAGAGCCGCTCTCAAGAGGCGTATGCCCACGGACGGATAGCATGTGGCTGAACTGACCGGCGTACACCGAGGAGGCCCAGGGCAATGGCGGGAGAACCGCAGGCCGACTGCCTGTTCTGCAAGATTGTCTCGGGGGAGGTGCCGGCCACGGTCATCCGGGAGACCGACACCACGGTCGCCTTCCGCGACATCAACCCCCAGGCGCCGACCCACGTCCTGGTGATCCCCAAGGTGCACTACCCGGACGCCGCCGCCCTCGCGGCGGCAGAGCCGCAGATCACCGCGGATGTGCTGTGCGAGACGGGCACGGTCGCCGCCGACGAGAAGATCGACCGCACGGGTTTCCGCGTGGTGTTCAACACCGGCTCGGGCGCCGGCCAGACCGTCTTCCACGCCCATGCCCACGTCCTCGGCGGCCGCGGCTTCAACTGGCCCCCCGGATAGTCCCTTGTCCGCACGTGAACTGATCGTCCTCGGCACCGCGAGCCAGGTCCCGACCCGGCACCGCAACCACAATGGCTATCTGCTGCGTTGGGACGGCGAGGGCATCCTCTTCGACCCCGGCGAGGGCACGCAGCGCCAGATGGTGCGGGCCGGTGTCTCCGCCCATGACATCGACCGCATCTGCGTCACGCACTTCCACGGGGACCATTCGCTGGGGCTCGCCGGGGTGATCCAGCGGATCAACCTCGACCGGGTGCCGCACCCGGTGACCGCGCACTATCCGGCGAGCGGGCAGCGCTTCTTCGAGCGGCTGCGCTACGCGACCGCCTACCGCGAGACGGTAGTCCTGGCCGAGCAGCCCGTCAGCGGCGACGGCGGGGTGTTGGCCGAGACCCCCGCGTACACCCTGGAGGCGGCCCGGCTCTCGCACCCCGTCGAGTCCTACGGCTACCGGCTCACCGAGCCCGACGGCCGCCGCATGGTGCCCGAGCGGCTGGCGGCGTTCGGCATCCGCGGGCCGGAGATCGGCCGGCTCCAGCGGGAGGGGGGACTGGAGCGGGACGGGCGCACGATCGGGCTCGAGGAGGTCAGCGAGGTGCGGCGGGGGCAGACCTTCGCCTTCGTCATGGACACCCGGCTGTGCGACGGCGCGCATGCGCTGGCGCGGGGGTGCGATCTGCTGGTGATCGAGTCGACCTTCCTGGATGAGGACGAGCCGCTGGCCGTCGAGTACGGGCATCTGACGGCCGGGCAGGCGGCCCGGCTCGCGGCCGGGGCGGGGGTGCGGCATCTGGTGCTGACGCACTTCTCGCAGCGGTACGGGGATCCGGTGGAATTCGAGCGGCAGGCGCGGGCGGCCGGCTTCGAGGGCGAGCTCACGGTCGCCCAGGACCTGGTGAGCGTGGCGCTGCCCAAGCGGCGCTGAGGCCGGTACGGGCGGGCCGGGCCGTCGGCTCGCCCCGCTGTCGCGATCGTGCACACTGGCGGCACCTGAATCCGGCGACGAGAAACGACGAGGACGACAGACCGGTACGACCTGGGAGCGCACGGTGACGACACACGACGGCGACAAGCTCGCGGCGGGCTGCCCCCTGCTCGACCCGCTCGCGGCCGTTCGCAGGCCCGGCGACCCCGCCCGCGACGTGTATCTCACCGGTACCGTCTTCCTCGACATCATCTTCACCGGTCTGGACTCCGCCCCCGTCCGCGGCACCGAGTCCTGGGCCCGCGGTATGGGCTCCAGCCCCGGCGGTGTCGCCAATATGGCCACCGCCCTGGCCCGGCTGGGCCTGCGCACCTCGCTCGCCGCCGCCTTCGGCGACGACCACTACGGGGACTACTGTCGCGACGCGCTGGACCGCGGCGAGGGCATCGACCTGTCGCTGTCCCGTACGATCCCCGGCTGGCACTCCCCGGTGACCGTCTCCATGGCCTACGAGGGCGAGCGCACCATGGTCTCCCACGGCCATGAGGCGCCGCCGCCCGAGGAGCCCGCCCCCAGCTGCCCGCCCCCGGCCCGCGCCGCCATCGCCTCCCTGGTGCCCGGCCGCCGCGAGGAGTGGGTCGCCGAGGCCGCCCGCCACGGCAGCCGGGTCTTCGCGGACGTCGGCTGGGACGAGACCGGCCGCTGGGACCCGGCCGACCTCGCCGATCTGGAGCACTGCGAGGCGTTCCTGCCCAACGCCGCCGAGGCGATGCGCTACACCCGCACCGACTGCCCGCGCGCCGCCGCCCGCGCGCTGGCCGATCTGGTGCCCCTCGCCGTCGTCACGCTGGGCTCCGAGGGGGCGTACGCGGTCGACGGCCGCACCGGTGAGACCGCCGAGGTGCCCGCGATCGCCGTGGAGGCACTGGACCCGACCGGCGCCGGGGACGTCTTCGTCGCGGGGTTCGTCACCGGCACGCTCGCCGACTGGCCGCTCGCCGACCGGCTGGCCTTCGCCGGGCTGACCGCCGCGCTGTCCGTGCAGGAGTTCGGCGGCTCGCTGTCCGCGCCCGGCTGGGTCGAGATCGCGGCCTGGTGGCAGCATGCCCGCACCTACGACGACCAGCCCCTGCGCCGCTATGCCTTCCTCGACCGCATACTCCCCGCCGCCGCCCGGGGCGGCCCCCTGCGCCGCGCGGTCCCCACCATCGGCTTCCGCCGGGCCTAGGCCCGGGCCCCGGGCCTGGTGGGCGGTGTGATGAGCGGAATGGAGTAAAAGCACTCGGGCCTTGTCGGTGCGCCGTCGTACCCTTGTACTCCTAGGTTGTCGAGCAGCGAGAACCTATGTCTCAGGAGGTAGGAGCAGGCCCGAGAGCCGGCCCATGACGCAACCAACCACAGCACCGCAGGCGCATGCGCAGTTCACGGTCCCGACCAAGCACCCCATGGTCATGGTCCTAGGATCTGGTGATTCGCTGCTGCGTGTGATCGAAAAGGCGTTCCCGGCGACCGATATCCATGTCCGGGGCAACGAAGTCAGCGCGACCGGGGACCCGAATGAAGTCGCTCTGGTGCAGCGTCTCTTCGATGAGATGATGCTGGTGCTCCGCACCGGTCAACCGATGACGGAGGATGCGGTGGAGCGCTCGATCTCCATGCTGCGCGCGGCGGAGAACGGTGCGGACGGAGCGGAGGAGACGCCCGCCGAGGTGCTCACACAGAACATTCTCTCCAACCGCGGCCGCACGATCCGCCCCAAGACGCTCAACCAGAAGCGCTATGTCGACGCGATCGACAAGCACACCGTCGTCTTCGGCATCGGCCCCGCCGGCACCGGCAAGACCTATCTGGCCATGGCCAAGGCGATCCAGGCGCTCCAGTCAAAGCAGGTCACCCGGATCATCCTGACCCGGCCGGCCGTCGAGGCGGGTGAGCGGCTCGGCTTCCTGCCCGGCACGCTCTACGAGAAGATCGACCCGTATCTGCGGCCGCTGTACGACGCGCTGCACGACATGCTCGACCCCGACTCCATCCCGCGCCTGATGGCCGCGGGCACGATCGAGGTCGCCCCGCTGGCGTATATGCGCGGCCGTACGCTCAATGACGCGTTCATCATCCTGGACGAGGCGCAGAACACGAACCCCGAGCAGATGAAGATGTTCCTCACCCGGCTCGGCTTCGACTCCAAGATCGTGATCACGGGTGATGTCACCCAGGTCGACCTCCCGGGCGGGACCAAGAGCGGTCTGCGCCAGGTGCGGGAAATCCTGGAGGGCGTCGACGACGTCCACTTCTCCCTGCTCACCAGCAAGGACGTGGTCCGCCACAAGCTGGTCGGCCGTATCGTCGACGCGTACGAGCAGTACGACAGCCGCAACGGAAAGTAAAACAGAACCCCCATGGCGATCGACGTCAACAACGAATCCGGTACGGACATCGACGAACGGGCGGTGCTGGACGTCGCCCGGTACGCCCTCGCCCGGATGCGTATCCACCCGCTCTCCGAGCTCTCGGTGATCGTCGTCGACGCCGACGCCATGGAGCAGCTCCATATCCAGTGGATGGATCTGCCGGGTCCGACCGATGTCATGTCCTTCCCGATGGACGAGCTGCGCCCGCCCGCCAAGGACGACGAGGAGCCCCCGCAGGGCCTCCTCGGGGACATCGTGCTCTGCCCCGAGGTCGCCAAGAAGCAGGGGGAGGAGGCGCCGACCGGGCACTCCATGGACGAGGAGCTCCAGCTGCTCACCGTCCACGGCGTCCTCCACCTCCTCGGCTATGACCACGAGGAGCCTGACGAGCGCGCCGAGATGTTCGGGCTGCAGGCCGCGATCGTCGACGGCTGGCGCGCGGAGCAAGGCCTGACCGGCCCCTCCCCGGCCCCCACCACCCGATGACCGGGCAGCTCGTCACGGCGGCCGTCCTGCTGGTCGTCGTCGCCTGGCTGGCGGCGTGCGCCGAGGCGGGGCTCGCCCGCACCACCCGCTTCCGCGCCGAGGAGGCCGTGCGCTCCGGGCGGCGCGGCGCCGCCAAGCTGATGCAGGTCGCCGAGGACCCCACCCGCTATCTCAATGTGGCGCTGCTGGTCCGGGTCGCCTGCGAGGTGGCGGCGGGCGCCGTCGTCACCTACGCCTGTCTGCGCGAGTTCGACGAGACCTGGAAGGCGCTGACCGTCGCGATCGGCGTGATGGTCCTGGTCTCGTACGTCGCCGTCGGCGTCTCGCCGCGCACCATCGGCGCCCAGCATCCGCTCAACACTGCCACCGCCGCCGCCTATGTGCTGCTGCCGCTGGCCCGCGTCATGGGCCCGATCCCGCCGCTGCTGATCCTCATCGGTAACGCGCTCACCCCCGGCAAGGGCTTCCGTAAGGGCCCCTTCGCCTCCGAGGCGGAGCTGCGCGCGCTGGTCGACCTCGCCGAGAAGGAGTCGCTGATCGAGGACGAGGAGCGGCGCATGGTCCACTCCGTCTTCGAGCTCGGCGACACCCTGGTGCGCGAGGTGATGGTGCCGCGCACCGACCTCGTCGCGATCGAGCGCTTCAAGACCATCCGGCAGGCCCTCACCCTCGCGCTGCGCTCCGGCTTCTCCCGGATCCCGGTCACCGGGGAGAACGAGGACGACATTGTGGGGATCGTCTACCTCAAGGATCTGGTCCGCAAGACGCATATCAACCGGGACGCCGAGTCCGAGCTGGTCTCCACCACCATGCGGCCCGCCACCTTCGTCCCCGACACCAAGAACGCGGGCGATCTGCTGCGCGAGATGCAGCGGGAGCGCAATCACGTCGCCGTCGTCATCGACGAGTACGGCGGCACGGCCGGCATCGTCACCATCGAGGACATCCTTGAGGAGATCGTCGGTGAGATCACCGATGAGTACGACCGCGAACTGCCGCCCGTCCAGGACCTCGGTGACGGCACCCACCGGGTCACCGCCCGGCTCGCCCTCGGCGACCTCGGTGAGCTGTACGGGACGGCGCTGGAGGACGAGGACGTCGAGACGGTGGGCGGGCTGCTCGCCAAGGCGCTGGGCCGGGTGCCGATCGCGGGCGCCACGTCCGAGGTCGAGATCCCCGAGGGCGGCACCGACCCCGCCCTCAAGGCCCTGCGGCTGACCGCCGAATCCCCGGCGGGCCGCCGCAACCGCATTGTGACGGTGCTGGTCGAGCCGGTCCGGGAGACCGCCGCGGCCGAGTCGGAGCGCTAGCCCCGGCCCACGCGACCCCCATCGCGGCCCCGCCCTCGCCGGGCGGGGCCGCGTCGTCATGTCGTACCACCGTTGCCGCCCCCCAGGCGCGGCCTCTGCCTGCGCGGATGCGCATTACCACGCCCGCGCGTGATCGCGCGCGGCTTGGCGCTGCGCCATCCGAGTGGATTCGCTGTCCGCGCCCTGGCCCATCGGAGGTAGGCCCCTGCTTACTTGCAGATACCGACTGGTGGGTCGCCCATACCTCTGTCGGGGGACATTCGGCTTGTCGACTTGACGTAGACAGCCGGTTGTATGGGCACCCCCGCGCAGAGGCCATGGCTCCGCGCGGCGTATGTCGTGCGGAGCCGGGCGGCTCATCCCATCCGCAATCGGAAGGGGCCGCTCTTATGCCTGCCTCAAACACGATGGTGACCTCGACGCCGAACCCCTCGGTCTTCGGGCAGACCGTCACCTACACCGCCACGGTCACCGACCCGCTCTCGGTGTTCACGCCGGACGGGGACGTCACCTTCGTCATCACCGGTGGACCGACCTTGGGCCCCGTGCCGGTCGACGCCTTCGGACAGGCCAGCGTGACCGACGCCTCGCTCGCCGTCGGCTCCCATCTGGTCACGGCCAACTACGCCAACGACACCAATCTGGACCCCTCGTTCGGGACGACCATTCAGCTGGTCAACCAGGCGGCGACGGTCACCACCGTCACCTTTGTGCCGCCTTCCCCCGTCTGCGGGGAGACGGTGACGCTGACCGCCAATGTGGCGGCGCTACCCCCGGGCAGTGGAACGCCCACCGGCACGGTCACCTTCATCATCAGCGCCGACGGGCCGGCGGTGAACGGGACCCTCGACCCCTTCGGAAACGCCTCCGTCAACGTGCCCGGCCTGAGCGTGGGCACCCACCAGGTCGCGGCCTTCTACCTCGGCGACACCAACTTCGCCGCGTCGAACTCCGGCCTGACCCCGCTCACGATCGGTCAGGGGGCGTCGACGACGGTGTTCTCGTCGCCGACGGTGTCGCCGGTGTGTGGTCAGCCGGTGCAGTTGTGTGCGCAGGTCACGGTGACACCGCCGAGTACGTGCTCGGTGCAGCCGGGGACGGTGCAGTTTGTGGTGGCGGGTGGTCCGACGCTGACGGCTTCGGTGAACGGGGCGGGTCAGGCGTGTGTGTCGACGAGTG